>NZ_JBSHDN010000006.1:0-97460 GCF_053616335.1 Nocardiopsis sp. NPDC055824 | reverse complement strand
CCCGCGGTGCGGGGGCGGGGGGCCGCGGGGGCGGTCACGGGGCGGGTCATCAGCCGGAGACCTCGACCCGCTCGATGAACAGGCGGTTGAATCCGGGCCCGGTGGGCAGGCCGCTCACGCCGGAACCCGCCAGGTCGATGCCGTCCCCGGTGCCCCAGACCACGTAGCCGCCGTCGTCGGCGACGCGCTGCTGCAGGTCGGCGAGCATCGCGTGGCGGTCGCCCTCGTCCTCGGTGGCCAGGGCCTCGGCGAAGTCGGCGTCCCACTCGGGGACGTCCCAGCCCGTCTCGTTGGTGGGGCCGTCGGAGAGCAGGGCCATCCGGGCGTAGTCCACGAACCCGTTCCCGCCCAGGCTGTTGAGGTAGAAGGGTTCGACGTTCCACACCTCGGCCCAGTAGGTGTCGGGAGCGCCCACCTCGATCCGGACCTCGATGCCCGCCTCGGCGAGCTGTTCGGCGGCCAGGGTCGCGGTCTCCTCCATGCCGGGGTAGGAGTTGGTGGCGTGCAGGGTGAGCTCGACGCCGTCCGTGTGGCCCGCCTCCTCCAGCAGTTCGCGGGCCCGGTCCAGGTCGCGCTCCACGGGTGCGGCGTCGGGGGCGAAGGGCTCCTGGGAGTTCAGGATGTCCGCGCCGGTCTCCCCGTAGCCGAGGAAGACCGTCTCGACGAGCTGCTCGCGGTCCAGGGCGAGCTTGACCGCCTCACGGACGCCCGGGTCGTCGAAGGGCTCGGTGTCGAGGTCCATGACCAGCGGGTAGTTCACACCGGCGGGCCGGGTGCTCACCTGGACCGCGTCGTCCGACTCGTACTGCTGCGCACTGGCGGGGGACACGCTGCCCGCGACGTCCGCCTGTCCGGAGGCCACCGCCTCGGCACGCGCGGCCGGGTCGGGCATGGCGCTGATCTGGAGGGTCTCGAAGTCGGCGGCACCGCCCCACCAGTCGTCGTTGCGGGTCAGGACCGCGGTGGTGTCGTCGTGTTCCCCCAGCTGGAACGGTCCGGAGCCGACGACGGGCTCGGTGATGTCGTCGCTGCCCTCGGGGACCACGAAGGTCAGGGAGGCCAGGGCGATGCCGACCTCGGCGTAGGGCTGGTGGGTGGCCAGTTCCAGGGTGTGCTCGTCCACCACCGAGGAGGACTCCAGGTCGAACACCGACAGGCGTCCGTTGTTCTCGGCGCCCTTGCCCTGGATCCGGTTCAGGGAGAACAGGACGTCGTCGGCGGTCACGGGCTCTCCGTCGGAGAAGACGGCGTCATCGCGCAGGGCGACGGTCCACAGGTCGAGGTCCTCCCCCGCCGGATCCCAGGACAGGGCCAGGCGCGGCTGGACCACGCCGTCCTCGTCGGTCACGGTCAGCACGTCGTAGAGCATGGCGAAGCGCAGGTAGTCGGACTCGTTGCCGACGCGCCCGTGCGGGTCGTGGGTGGTCGCCGCCGGGGCTCCGACCGCCGCGTAGCGCAGGGTGGGGCCGTCGGCGGAGGCCTGCTCGTCCTCACCTCCACCGCAGGCGGTGGCCGCCAGGAGCACCGCGAGGGCGCCCGCGGGCAGGAATCGTCGTCTCATCGTTCGGCCTTTCTCGGGATGGGCCGCAGTCGGCACGGCCCCAGTAGGTGGCTCCCGGCACGGGGCCGGGAGGGTTTGCGGGTGGGGTGGTCACGGCGGCTGAGGGGCGCCGGCGGGCCGGTCGCGGGGGCGCGGACACCGGTGCGTCCGAGCGGACCTCCGGTGCGCGGGCGGAAGCAGCGCGGTGGGCGGGGGCGTCCTTGGGGGCGGGCCTCTCCTTCCCCGGTGCGCGTGCCTCGGCGGGGCGTCACGGACAACGCGGACGGGCGCCGGCGGGCCGGCCGATCCGCGCGTCACCGCTCGTGTGCCGGATCCTCTTCACGGCCCCGGCGGGTTCGGCGCTCCCCGTGCTCTCCTGCGCCTCACCGCAGCTCCGGCAGGAGAGGTGGCGGCGCTCGGACGATCCAGGTCATGCGGGATCTCCCGGCAGCGCAGGGAGCGGGCGCCGCCACCGAGGGCCTTGAACGCGGCCATGGCGTATCCGGGCGTCCTGGGTATGCCGGTCGGCTGCCCGGTCGGGGATCGCCAGGGGCGGGAGGTGAGCGCCGCATCGGCTTCGCCCTACGTACACGGGGTGGACTCCTGGGGGAGCGCGAGTCGCGTGAATGAAAATGATTATCAGTACCGTAGCACGCGCGAGTCCGCTTTGCCCGAATCACTCCCGCCCCACCCACAACGGGCCGAGCCCCTGCGGCCACGGGGGCGATGACCGCCCCCGCGGCCCCAGGGGCTCGGGAAGGGAACCTCCGACGCGCATCGCACCGGCCGCCGGCCCGCACGCGGCGGGGCCCTGGGGGGCCGGCCGCCGACCCGGTCGAACGGGGTGGGGGGCGGCCTTCGGGGGCAGCACACCCGGCCGGGTCGGTGGACCGCGAATGCGTCCACCTCGAACAGCACCGCAGGTAGCACGAGCGAAGCGACCCCCGGCAGCGTCTGGGCGGGAGGACTCCCCTTCCGAAGCGCGCTGACGCGCGCCCAGGACGGCCGGGTGGTCGGCGTCCGCAGCCGACGACTCCGAACTCGGGGGCAGAGGCCTCGGCTCCGTGGAACTCGGCCCGGCGGGCCCTGGACGATCAGCACGGGCCCCAGGGCCACATGCACATCAATGCCGAATCGACTTCATTCCGTCAAACGGGGATACTGCAGGAAGGAAGACCCAAGAAAGTATCCTTCTTCAGTATAAGGAAGGACGATCTCTCCCTCCACCATTTTGACCAACAGCTCACAGATACCGCCACGGAACTGCCACCAGAGGTCACCATTCCCCAGCACCACCGTCCAGTCCGCGACATCGGGGTCGAAGAAAAAATAAAGGCTCTCTCCGATTACTTCACCCACCAGGAACACATTGTACGGTTCCCGGCACAGTATCCATGAGATATCGACCTTGCGAGAATCATCCACGAAACGGAAATACGGCGCATCATCGGCGAGATAGTAGACAGGATAGTTCCCCTCTTCTATCGCCCTCCTGGGGTCCTGCCTCCCGAAACAATCGACAGTAATCAGAAGACAGGCGTCCTCGATGGTGGACACCACACCGCCATAAGCCTGCATCAGGGCAACGCAGTCACGGGGAAGCGCTCTTCCGAGAACTCGCTCCAGCGGCTCCGGATCGAAACATCACCTGAGCACTCGACACCCCGAGCATCCGACTCATCTCTTCGAAGTGATCTTTACTCAAACCATCTCACCCCAACGCAGGGAACACCCGTGCGCCCGACCGGCTCAAACCCATCGGCGGGGCCGAGGAAGAAGGAATGCCGACCGGTCGGAACGGCCGACCGCCCCCGGAGCCCGCAGACCCGGAACGCAGTTCCAACACAACCGATCAAGGATGAAAGTAGCAGGAGGTGAGAATGTCCCCACAAGGCCTCACGGCGAATTTCCATGCCCTGTTGCCGACATGAGATCCGGGGCTCACGACAGCCGCACCGTTTCAGCTGACACCTAGCCCCATTCTCGGCACTGGGCGTGACGGCCGGTCGACGAAGGTCGCTCCGAGCCGGTACGGAGAATCCGGGCTCGCCTCTTCCACCCCAGCAGTCCCGACGAGGCCGAACCGGCCGTCCGCCGACTCGCCGGTGAACTGCTGCAAAGGTGGTGCCGCCATGACCGTTCCGGACGAGCGTGGTGACGGCCGCCGAGGAGGACGCCCCCGATGTGGACCGGACCGCCCCCGCCAGCTGCGCGCACTACGGGGTCCGCCTCCCGGGACCCCGCCCCCGGCGACCGGGGACCGGCACGGGGCGCCCCTCCCCCGCGCGAAGGGGCCGGGGAGGGGCGGGCGGCGGGTCCCGCGCGGTCCTCCCCGGCCCCGGGCCGGATCAGCCCTCGCCCGGGGGCTCCCTGCGCGCGAGCGCCCGGTGGTCCACCTTCCCGTTGGGGGTCAGCGGCATCTCCTCCAGCCGGTCCCAGCTCCGCGGGACCAGGCTCGCGGGCAGCGCCGAGCGCAGGAACGCCTCCAGCTCACCGGCCCCGACCTCGGTGCCGGGCACGTAGTGCGCGGTGAGGACCGGCTGCCTCCCCTCCTCCTGCCTCAGCGTGACCGCGCAGAGCTTCACCGAGCCGTGCCGGCTGAGCACCGCCTCGATCTCGTCGAGCTCCATGCGCACGCCCGCGACCTTCACCTGGCGGTCGACGCGGCCCAGGTAGTGGACTCCGTCGCCGTCGATCCTCCCCAGGTCGCCGGTGCGGTACAGGCGGCCCGTCGGGGAGTCCGGGTCGAACACGTCGCGGAAGAACGCGGAGAGGGTCGCGTCGCGGTCGCCGAGGTAGCCCAGTCCGACCGGGACGCCTCCGACGAAGAGCTCGCCGGCCTGTCCGGGGCCGGCCGCGGACCAGGTGTCCTCCTCGCTGTCGTGGACGAGGCAGTAGATCTTCGCGTTGCCGATGGGGCGGCCGACGGGCAGGCGAGCCCCGGCCGTGTCCTGCGGCGACACCACGTGGTGGGTCACATCGTCCGAGCACTCGGTGGGCCCGTAGGCGTTGAGCAGCCCGGCATGCGGAAGGGCGGCCAGGGCGCGCTCCGCCAGGCTGGGCTTGAGCTCCTCGCCGGTGGAGATGAGCCAGCGCAGGGCGGGGAGCACCTCACCGCCCCCCTTGCGCGCGATGTCGTCGAGCAGGGTCCCGATGGCGGTGGGCACCAGTTCCACGACGGTCGCCTCGTGCCGCAGGAGCAGCCGGTGCAGCCGGGGCGGGTAGAGGACGTCGTTGTCGGAGGCGACCACGACCGTGGCCCCGACCATGAGCGGGGCCAGCATCTGCCAGATCGAGATGTCGAAGACCAGCGGCGCGGTGAACACGACCCGGCTGTCCTCGGTGATGTCCAGGTCCGCGACCTTGGCCCACAGGTGGTTGAGCATGCCCGGCCGGGCGACCACCGCGCCCTTGGGCCGGCCCGTCGTCCCCGAGGTGTAGATGACGTAGCGGGGCTCCTCCCCCGCCGGGGCCTCCAGCGGGCCTCCTCCCCCGCCGGCGGTCCTCTCGACCACCGGGGGCTGCTCGTCCCCGGCCGTGTACTCCACGGCCAGGGCGCTGGAGCTCAGCCGCAGCACCTCGTCGATGCGCGCCCGGGGCCACCCCGGGTCGACGGGGAGGTAGACCGCGCCCAGGCTCTCCAGTGCCAGGAACAGCACGATGGTCCGCGCGGACCGGGGGCCCAGGCAGGCGACGACGTCTCCCGCCCCGCACCCCGACGCCTCCAGGCGGGCGCGCATCCGCTCCACGCGCCGGACCAGGTCCGCGTAGCCGATCTCGGCCCCGGCGCCGACGACGGCCCGCCGGTCGGGGCTCTTGCGCGCCCACGCGTTCACGCGGTCGAGCACGGTGCCGGTGGTGTCGGCGTCGACGGGGTTTGCCAGTGCGGGCGCCGGCCCCCGTCCCGCGTAGGGGAGGTCGGCCAGGTGCGGCAGCCGGGGGGACGCGGTCACAGCGCACCCCCGTTCCGGGCGGCGCGCACCCGGTCCGGGCGCCGGTGCCGGTCGGTGTCGTAGAAGAAGTCCTCGACCGTCGTCGCCCCGCCGTCCTCGGCGGCCCTCCTGTGGACGTAGTCGCCGACCACCAGGTCCAGGACCCCGAGGCCGAAGGGGGAGAAGACCACCGGGCGCCCGGGCTCGGGCCGGAACCGGCCGCTGATCACCTCGGGGAGCGTCGCGTGGACGAAGTCGCGCCGGCCGGTGCGCTGCTCGGCCAGGTGCACCGAGGTGTCCGCCTTGAGCACGTGCTCGACGTCGTCCACGACGTTGGTGCTCGCGAGGACGACCTCCGGGGAGAGGTCGCGCAGGGAGACGTGCAGGACCAGGGGGTTGTGGGAGAACCACGAGGGGTCGGTGACGTGCGGAGAGGCGGCGGTCGTGGCGAACACGACCATGTCGTAGGAGGAGACCAGGTCCCGTGCCGACCCGTGCACCCGCACGCTGCTGCCGGGCGAGGTCTGCTCCACGTGGTCGGCGAATCCTCGCGCGTAGTCCTCGGAGAGGTCGTGGACGCCGATCCGGTCGAAGGCCGGGCCGAGAGCGGCCAGGTACTCGTGGAGGTAGCGCGCGATCAGGCCGGCGCCGAAGAAGCCCACGTTGGTCAGGGGCGCGCGCCCGCGTGCCAGGTGGCGCACCGCGACCGCCGCGGAGGCGGCGGTGCGCACGGCGCTGATGATCGAGCCTTCGAGGCAGGCGTAGGGGTAGCCGGTCGCGGCGTCGTTGAGCAGCAGGACGGCCGAGGCCCGGGGGATGCCGTGTTCGATGTTCTCCGGGTAGCTGGACACCCACTTGATGCCGTCGACGCGCACGTCCCCCCTGACCGCCGCCGGCAGGGCGATGATCCGCGAGGACGGCTTGTCCGGGAACCTCAGGAAGTACGAGGGCGGGTTCGTGGTCTCGCCTGAGCCGTGCAGCAGGTAGGCCTGCTCCACGAGGTCGGTCAGCTCCTGTTGCCGTCCCGCGAGGACATCGTGGACGGTGGCCCCCGATATGACGGTGAACGGTGGAATCGACTGTGTTCCCATGGCTGCTCCCGGTACCTGTCCGTTTGTACGACGCGAGGGGAAACGGAGTTCGTCCGCGGCGGTTCCGGGGTCACGCCGTGCTCGGCCCGGATCACCGCTGCGGACTTCGAAACCCTTGTGGTCTGAAGGGAAGAAAGTGCTTACCAAGGGCGGAGTGTACCGTGGGCGACCTTCCTCCGGGGGTTTTCCCTTTGCACAAAACAGACTGCCTGTTCTCGGTGGCTCCGTTGGCGGAAAACCAGGTCGGGCACCCGGTGAACGGCGGCAGAACGGGCCATTGTGGCACCCGGTACCGGAGTGCGGCGGATACAACCGCCCCTCCGGAGACCATTACGGCAAACGCTTTTACCATACGGGTAAATGCGCGTCAATACCAGGCAGGAAACTATCCCTGCCGGGGCAAACGCAGTAAGGTGGCCCGGTGGTCGACACATTTACCCCTCCCTCCCCCGGGAACACAGCCACCCCTGTCCGGTATCTGCTGTGGCTGGTCCTCAGCCAGAAATCCCGGATCGCCGCGGGCGCCACCCTCGGAAGCCTGTGGATGCTGGGTCTGACCCTGCCCCCCTACGTGCTCTCCCGGGCGATCGACGACGGGCTGAGCGCGGGCGACACGGGGGCCCTGTCGCTCTGGGTGGCCGTCCTGTTCGGCGTCGGCGTGCTCAACGCCGCGCTGGGGATCGCGCGGCACCGGACGATGACCAAGATCCGCATGGACGCCTCGTTCCGGACCGTTCGCGCCACGGTCCGCCACTCCACCCGCCTGGGCGCGACGCTGCCGCGCCGGGTCTCCAGCGGCGAGGTCGCCTCCATCGGGATCGCCGACGTCCAGGTCATCGCCCAGTCCCTGACCGTGACCGGCCCCGGGTTCGGCGCCGTGGTGGCCTACATCGTCATCGCCGCGCTCCTGCTGTCGATCTCCCCGCTGCTCGCCGTCGTCGTCCTCGCCGGTGTGCCGATGCTCGCGATCACGGTCGGCCCCCTGCTCCACCGGCTCCTGGGGATCGGCTCCGCCTACCGGGAGATGCAGGGCGCCCTCACCGCACGCCTGGTGGACGTGGTGACCGGCCTGCGCGTCCTCAACGGGCTCGGCGGCAAGGACGCGTTCGCGCGCCACTTCCACCGCGAGTCCCGGGAGCTGCGGGACAAGGGGTACCGGATCGGCGGCGTCACCAGCTGGGTGGGCGCCCTGGGCGTGGGCCTGCCCGCCCTGTTCCTGGCCGTCGTCACCTGGCTCGCGGCCAGGATGGCGGCGAGCGGCGCCATCAGCATCGGCGACCTCGTCGCCGTGTACGGGTACGTCGCCGTCCTGGTGGTCCCCGTCGCGTTCTTCATCGAGGGCGGCACGGACATCACACGGGCCCTGGTCTGCGCGCGCAGGGTGATCCGGTTCCTCAACCTCGAACCGGAGCACGCGGACGACGGCGCCACAGCGCGGCCGCCGGCGCCGGGAGCGGAGCTGTACGACCCCGCGTCGGGCGTGCGCGTCGGCCCGGGGGTCCTGACCGCGCTGGCCGGCGCCCGGCCGTCGGACGCCGAGGAGATCATGGACCGCCTCGGCCGGTTCACCGCCTCCGACGCCGAATGGGGCGGGGCCCCGTTGCGCGAGGCGCCCCTGGACGCGGTGCGCGAGCGCATCCTCCTGGCGGACAACGACGCCGACTTCTTCTCCGGGAGCATCCGCGACGTCGTCGCCGGGGCCGGGGAGCCCGACGACGAGGCCGTCCGTGCGGTGCTGCACACGGCCGTGGCCACCGACATCGTCGACGCCATGGCCGACGGCCTCGACTCGGTGGTGAACGCGCGGGGCCACAACCTCTCGGGGGGCCAGCTCCAGCGCCTGCGGCTGGCCCGGGCCCTGTACACCGAGCCCGAGGTCCTGCTCGCGGTCGAGCCCACCTCGGCCGTGGACTCCCTCACCGAGGCCGCGATGGCGGCGCGCCTGCGACAGGCCCGCGCGGGCACGACCACGGTCGTCTCCACCACCTCGCCGCTCGTCCTGGACCAGGCGGACGCGGTGGTCTACCTCGTCGACGGGCGGGCGGCGGCCACGGGCACACACCACGGACTACTGCGCACCGAACCCGGATACCGGGCCCTGGTGTCGCGCGACGCAGAGTGGGAGCCGCTCCGATGACCGCAGTGCTGCCCGTCGCGGGCCGAGCGCACGTGCGCCGTGCCGCCGTGCGCGAGATCCGCGCCGACCGGTGGACGTTCGCCCTGATGCTGGCGCTCAACGTGCTGGCCGCCCTCGCCGCGCTCATCGCCCCCTGGCTCGTGGGGCTGATCGTGGACACCGTCCAGCGGTCCCCCGGTCCGGCCGCGGTGGCCTCCGTGGACCGCACGGCGCTGGCGATCGTCGTCGTGACGGTCGTGCACATCCTGCTGGCGCGCTACTCCCTCTACGTCGGCTACAGGTTCGGCGAGGGCGCCGCCGCACGCATCCGCGAGCGCTTCCTGGAGCGCACGCTGGCCCTGCCGGCCGCCACGGTCGAGCACACGGCCACCGGCGACCTGGCCGCGCGCGGCACCTCGGACGTCACCAGGGTCGCATCGGCCCTGCGCAACGCGATCCCGGAGGTGTTCGTCGCCCTGACGCAGGGGCTGTTCCTCATCGGTGCGGTGCTGTTCATCGACCCGGTTCTGGGGGCCTGCGGACTGGCCACCCTGGTCACCATCGTGGTCGCCCTGCGCTGGTACCTGCGCCGGGCGCGGACGGCCTACCTCGCCGAGGGCGCCTCCGGTTCGGACCTCGCCGAGGTCCTCACCAGCACCGCGAGCGGCGCCAGGACCGTGGAGGCCCTGCGCCTGCAGGAACGCCGGATCGCCGCGGCGGAGACCGCGATCGAGACGGCCCGCGGGGCGCGGCTGCGCACCCTGTGGCTGCGCACCGTCCTCTTCCCGTCCGTGGACGTCTCCGCCGTCCTGCCGCTGGTGGGCGTGCTGCTGATCGGCGGCGTGTTCTACCAGAACGGGTCGGTCTCCCTGGGGACGGTCGTGACCGCGGCCCTGTACCTGCGCCAGCTCTCCGTGCCGCTGGACACGATCATGCTGTGGGTCGAGGAGCTGCAGGCGAGCGGCGCCTCCTTCGCCCGCGTGGAGGGGCTGGCCGCGGCGCCCGCGGCCGAGCGGCCCACCTCCGCCGAACCGGCCGACGACCGCATCCTGGTCAGGGACGTCCGCTACGCCTACGACCACCGCGGGGACGTGCTGCACGGGCTGGACCTGACGGTGCAGCCGGGGGAACGGCTCGCCGTGGTCGGCCCCTCGGGCGCCGGGAAGTCCACGCTGGGCAGGCTCCTGGCGGGGCTGGACAGGCCGCGGACGGGGGAGGTCACCGTGGGAGGCGTCCCCGTGGCGGACCTGGCGCCGGAGCTGCTGCGCCGCCAGGTGGTGCTGCTGACCCAGGACCACCACGTCTTCCGGGACACGCTGCGGCACAACCTGCTCCTGGCCAGGGCCGGGGCGACCGACGCGGAGCTGCACGCCGCCCTGGACACGGTCTCGGCCGACTGGGCCCGGGAGCTGCCCGAGGGGCTGGACACCGTGCTCAGCCCCGACACGCACAAGCTCAACGGGGGCCAGGCGCAGCAGCTCTCCCTCGCACGGGTGGTGCTCGCCGACCCCCACACCCTGATCCTGGACGAGGCCACCGCCCTGCTGGACCCCGCCACGGCGCGCAACACCGAACGGGCGCTCGCGGCGGTCCTCGAGGGGCGCTCGGTCATCGCGATCGCCCACCGGCTGCAGACCGCGCACGACGCGGAGCGCATCGCCGTGATGGACGAGGGCCGGATCATCGAGCTCGGCAGCCACGGCGAGCTCCTCGCCCGGGGCGGGACGTACGCGAACCTGTGGAGGTCCTGGCACGGGGACTAGACCGTGACTCCACACGGTCACCGCTGGTGGATCACGGTGTCGTGAGACGTCGCCGTGGACTGTCGGATGCGGAGCGCGGGGGTCCGTCCGGTCGCCGCCGCCCGGGTCGCCGCGGGGACGGGAGCGGCCGGACGGCCGCCTCGAGGCCGTGTCCTCCTATCCGCCCATGCTCGTGTACCCGGAGTCGAACAGCGCGGAGAAGCGGGGGTACTTCGTCGGGTCGCCGTACTTCGGCGCGAACTCGTAGGCGGCCCACTCGCCGTCCGGCCCGACGTCGGCCGGATCGAGCAGCCAGAAGTCCTCGCCCCGGGCGACCTCGAGGGACCGGCTGAACAGCTGCACGAGATCCTCGTTGCCGGGTATCGAGTCGTAGATCGCGGTCACGCGGCTGCCGGCATCGCCGTCCCGCATCCACGAGACGCGGCCGCACGGATGGACGCCTTCTCCCACCCAGGCGCCCCCGACCCTCGTCCACCCGTCGCTGGCCAGGTAGAACCCCCTGAGGCTCGGTGGGAACCGCACCCCGAGCCGCTCCTCGGACTCCACCAGGGCCTCTTCCCGGGCCGGTGCCTCACCCAGCCACAGGTCGACACGCCCCCCGCCGTCCAGGACCTCCAGCTGATCCTCGTCCAGCAGATCGACCAGCTCTTCGCCGTCGGCCTCGTTCCTCAGGTACGCATCGCCGTACCGCTTCAGGTAGCCCCGCCACTCCGCCGGCGTGGTCGGAGCGGCGGCAGCCGCCTTCTCTTCGGGTCCAGTCGTCTCGCTCATGCCGCCCAGGGTGCCAGGCGGTCACGACAACGCCGACGGCTGCCGACCGCACGGCGGTCCCGGCGGGCGGGGCCGGGGGCAGCCCTCCCCCGACCCCGGGACGACAGGGCGGTCCCGGCCGTTCAACCGCCCAGGCCCACGCGGAACCCCTCGATGTAGAGGCGGCCCAGCGACATCCTCTCCAGCGCCTCCAGGGCCAGGTCCGGCGAGGCGATGATCGGCTGGTTCTTGACGTTGAACGACGTGTTGATCACGCAGCCCAGGCCGGTGTGCTCCTTGACCTTGTGCAGGAGCCGCCAGAAGACCTCGTTGTCCTCCTTGGTGACGATCTGGACCCGGGCGGTGCCGTCCACGTGCACGGCGCCCCGGATCCTCGGGATCCGTTCGGGCCGGGTGCGGGCGGTGCTGAGCATGTACCTGCTCGGCGACAGGGCCCGGCCCTCGAAGACCTCCTCGTAGTCGGAGTCGAGGATCGCCGGGGCGAAGGGCCGGAACCCCTCCCGCATCTTGACGATGGCGTTGAGCCGCCCCTTGATGTCGTCCCCGTTCGGGAGCGCCAGGATGGACCTGTTCCCCAGCGCCCTGGGGCCGAACTCCATGCGTCCGGCGAACCAGGCGACGACCCTGTCCTCCGCGAGGTCGCGGGCGGCCAAATCCATGTACTCGTCGGTGAACCCGTGGTACTCCCAGACCGGGGATCCGCCTCCGGGCCGCTCGAACGCCTTCAGCGCCGAGCGCACGTCGTCGGCGCCGTAGCCGGGACCGGTGTAGGCGCTGAAGGTGCCGGAGAAGCCCCCGGCCACGTGCAGTGCGGCCCCCATCGCGGTGCCGTCGTCGCCCGCGGCCGGCGGGACGAACATGCGCGACACCTCGGGCAGCTCCGAGATGGACTGGTTGGCCAGGCAGTTCAGGAAGGTCCCGCCCGAGAGGCACAGCGAGTCCTGGCCCGTGTGCCGCAGCCAGTGGCGGACCAGGTCCGTCAGGACCTCGGAGAAGCGCGCCTGGAAGGCGGCGGCGATGTCGGCGTACTCGTCGGGGACCTCGGCGCCGGGCTCGCGCGGTGCGACGCCGAGCGACTCCTCCAGGAAGGCCAGGGCGTCCGGGTAGCCCTCCCCCGCGCGTCCGAGCGCGCCCTGGGGCCAGCCGATGGCGGCCCTGCCCTCGTCGGCGCCCATGAAGCGGGCGAAGAATTCGGCGTAGCGGCGGGGGTCGCCGTACGCGGACAGGCCCATGACCTTGTACTCGTCGGAGTTGAAGGTGTACCCGAGGTAGCGGGTCAGGATCGAGTAGAGGATGCCCAGGGAGGAGTCGATTCCCTGGCTGTACAGCTCCTCCATGCGGCCCCGGGTGAACCGGTGCACGGTGAGGGCAACGGTCTCGCCCATGCCGTCGGAGACCACGGACAGGGCGTCCTCGTAACCGCTCAGGTGGTAGGCGGAGGCGGCGTGGGCGACGTGGTGGTCCACCGGGCGGAACCGGTCGCCCGGATTCCTCCACCCCGTGCGCGCGAGTTCCTCGACCACGGTCCGGCCGCTGAGCACCTCGTCGAAGTACTCGGGGGTCCGGTGGAAGAAGCGGCGGAACCGGTCGTAGTTGAAACCGTGGGCGATGAGGTCGACGTCGTCGCCGGTGATCCCGGCGTGGTCGAGGCAGTAGGCGATGGCCTTCTCCGGGAAGGCCCCGGTCGCCTTGTCCCCGGTGAAGCGCTCCTCGGCGGCCGCGGCGACGATGTTCCCGTCGACCACGAGGCAGGCGGCACTGTCCATGCCCTGGCAGATCCTGCTGTCGACCTCCGCGATCCCCGGCCTGCTCCGGAGGTGGTGCGGCTGGGAGTGGGGGAGGCCGCTGAGGCCGAGTACGATCACCGTTCTCCTTGTGTGGGCTCGGCGTTCTCCGCCTCACACCCGGGGGTGCGGGCGGGGCGGGTCGGTTCACGCTCCGGGGGAGCCTGCGCGGCCGCCCGCGCCGACCGCGTGAGCGCTTCCTCCCGGTCGGCGGGACCGGCTGCCGGGAGACAGGGGGTCAGAAGCCGGAGCAGACTCCGCGACGCTTCGCCGTCATCGGGCACCTCCCCCTCTTTCCGGACACTCCACCGCGGGGCCCCTGGCGTGCGGGCCCTTCGTCGAACGGCATGAGTATAGGACGGGCCGAACGGTATGGGAATAGAGAATCCGTTTGCCGGAGCGCGGATGTCTTTCGCCCCCCGTACCCGGTTCGCGCTTGTGCTCCGTTCGTGTGTAACGCGCGCACGCGGCCGGGGTCTTTCCGGTTTCGAGCACCCTGACGAATATGGTTCCCGGTTCCACTCCGCCGATCTCCCCCTGCGCGTCCTCCGAATCCGTCCCCCTATCCGAATGATCCTGATTCGCGGCTTTCGAAGCTTCCCTGGACCAGGGTGATCCGAGGACTGCGCGCCCCGGTTCCGTTTCCATGCGGCCTGTCCCGGAAAGGAAAACGATCCCCTGCTGCGGCACCGGAGGAATCCCGATCCAACCCCTGGCGCGAACGGAGAGAGCCCACTATGATACGACAGCCCGTGGTGCGAATACCGGCCCAGGAGCAGGGGCCGCCGCCATTGTTTCCGGCGCCGGGAACGCACCGGAGAGCACGCATTCGAAGCACCGGTCCGCCGCGGTGATCCGAGGACGCCCCGCAGACCGGGTCTGCCGCTCCGCCCCCGCCCACAGAACGGACCCCCGCCCCTCCATGCACTCCACTCCCCACCGGACCGCGCAGAAATGGGTCCGCCCCCTGGCCGGGGCGACCGCCCCCGGCGGGCTGCGCCTCTTCTTCTTCCCGTACGCGGGGGCGGGCGCCTCCGCCTACCGGAGCTGGGGGGCCGGCCTTCCCGAGGGCGCCGAGGGCTTCGCCGTCCAGCTGCCCGGACGCGAGGACCGCTTCCACGAACGGCCCGTCCCCGGGCTCGACGACCTGCTGGACGCCCTCACCCCCGGGCTGCTGCCGCTGCTCGACAGGCCCTTCGCGTTCTTCGGCCACAGCATGGGCGCCATCGTCTGCTGGGAGCTGTGCCGCAGGCTGCGGCTGACGCACGGCCTCGAGCCGGTCCGCGTGTTCGTGTCGGGCTGCCGCGCCCTGCACCTGCACCGGTCGCGCACCCCGGCGGAGGCCGACCTGTCGGACGAAGGGCTGGTCGAGGAGCTGCGCGCGCTCGGCGCCACCCCCGAGGAGCTGCTGCGCAACCCGGAGTTCACCGCGTTCCTGCTGCCCACCTTCCGCGCCGACCTGTCCCTCTTCGCCGGATACAGCTACCGGCCCGGACCGCCGCTGAGCTGTCCCGTCTCGGTGTTCGGCGGCACGCGGGACCCGCGGGTGGCCGAGGAGCACCTCCACGGCTGGGCCGCGCTGACCGACGGACCGGCCCGGGTGGAGATGTTCCCCGGCGGCCACCTGTTCCTGCTCCAGGAGCGCGAACGGATGCTGCGCAGCATCGGCTGGGCACTGTCCGGCGACGGCTTCTGACCCGACGCGGCCCGGGCACGCACCGGTCCCCACCTCCACGGAAAGAGGAGCATGTCCGCAGACGACACGAACTACCAGGCCCTCGTCGGCGGCATCGTCGCCGACGCACTCGAGACCCGGTCGGTCGCCCCCGAGGACGCGTTCGCCGACCTCCAGGTGAACTCGGTCCTGCTGCTGCGCATCGTCGCCGCGATCGAGGACAGGCTGGGCACCTCCATCGACATCGTCGACGTCCTCCAGGCACAGACCGTGGGCGACCTGGCCGACCTGGCCAGGAGCTACGCCCTGCGCGAGGAGGAGGAGAGCCGTGGGTGACGTCCCCTCGCCCCTGTGGCTCCGGACCGCCGACGTCGACCACATGCGCAGGGACGGGCGGGACGAGGACCCCGGCCACGCCTGGACCGCCGAGCGCCTCGGCGCGCTCTACCCAGGCACCTCCTGCACACTGCTGGACTGCGGCGTGATGTCCGGCGTGACCTACGCCGGTCTGCGGGACGCGGGCCTGCCCGTGGACTACACCGGCATCGACGTCTCCCCCCGGGTCCTCGACGCGTGCCGGACCGAGCACCCGGGCGCGCGGTGGCTGGAGATGAGCGTCACCGACCTCGCCTTCGGCGAGGGCTCCTTCGACGTCGTGAACTCCCGCCACCTGCTGGAGTGCCTGCCCTACTACGAGACGGCGGTCCGGGAGATGTTCCGGGTGGCCCGCACCCACGTGATCATCGGCTTCTTCCAGGTGCCCAGGGCGCCCGAGGCGCTGCTGCGGCGCGAGACCGACGAGGGCTACATCTGGCTGAACCGCTACGACCCGGGCCCCTTCGAGGAGCTGCTGCACCGGTTCTCGCGGGAGGTGGAGACCGCCGACCTGCGCCACGGGCCCCGCCGCTCCCGCATCTACCTGTGCACGAAACGCTGATCCGTCCCGGCCCCGCACACGGCGGGGCCGGGACGGGTCAGCGGCCGGAGGGCCCGCGGAAGCGCAGGGCCATGGCCGCCAGGGAGCCCCTGCTCGAGGCGCAGGCCAGGACCGCGTCACCGTCGTCGATCCGGCCGGACTCCGCGAGGTCGGCCAGGTTGATCGGCACGTCGGACGAGAAGCAGTGCCCCACCGTCGAGACGAGCCCGGGATAGGGCTCCGTGTGCGGCATCGCGGCGGCCATCGACAGCATGGTGCGGGTCGCGCTGCCGAAGTTCGGGGTCACCAGGTAGCGGAAGCCCTCCTCCGCGTACCGTGCCACCCGACGCGTGGCCGTGCGCATGGCCGTCAGGGTCACCCTCGCGTCGGCCAGGCCCGACCACTCCTTCCGGGGCAGCCAGCGCTCGGTCGCCGATCCCAGGAGCTGGAAGGACGCCTCCGGACCGGGTTCCCGCGTGATGAGGCAGGAGGCGGCCCCGTCGCTGAAGACCGTCATGCTGATCGGAGGATGCCGGGTTCCCGAGACGATCCGGTCGACCGTCACCAGCAGGACCGACACGGCCTGCCCCGACGCGATCAGGCCCCTGGCCACGTCGGTCCCCGAGGAGAAGTTCGAGCAGGCGTCGCCGCTGACGACGAGGACCGGGGTCGAGGGCAGCTTCGCCGCGGCGCGGAACTCCTGGGCCCACTCGCTGGGTGTCGTCCCCTCGTCCGTGTCGTTGCAGACCACCACCGCCTCGTAGGACACGTCCGGCTGCTCGCCCCCCGGGGCTCCCGGGGTGACCGCGACCGCCATCTCCAGGGTGGAGTCCGAGGACACGCGCACCTCCCGGATGCCCTGCTCCTCCAGCGCGCCGAGGTTCTCGCGGACCCTGGGGTCGTCCAGGTCACGGACGTGGACGGGCGTACCGAGTCTGGACGTGAGAGGGACGGCGTACACGTCCGGGCCCTGTGTGTTCACTGCCCCTCCTTGCCGTGCGGCGTCGTGGAACCCCCGGCGGAGGGCCGGAGGGTCTCGTCCCCGAAGTTCTTGTCGACCCACTGGTCGCTGTAGACGGTCTCGAGGTACCGGTCCCCCAGGTCGGGGGCCACGGCCACCGACCTGAGGCGGTGCTCCGGGTCGTGGCGGTCGAGCCAGTCCAGGGCCCCGCCCACCACCGTTCCCGTGGACCCGCCGAACAGGAACCCGCGCGCGGACAGGGCCCGGCAGGTCCTGATGGCCTCCCGTTCGGGCACGTGGACCACGTCGTCGACGGAGGCCAGCTCCAGGGCCGGCGCCGGGGTGCTCGACCCGAGTCCGGGGATGAGGCGCGGCCCGGGCTCGCCGCCGAAGTTCGCCGACCCCTGGGCGTCGACGGCCACCACCCGCACACGGGACGCGTGCTCGCGGAAGTACCGCGCGCAGCCAACGAGGGTGCCCCCGGTCCCGGCGCCGACGAAGAGGACGTCGAGATCGGGGAAGCGCCCGGCGATCTCGACGGCGGTCGTCTCGTAGTGCGCCGTCCAGTTCGCCGGGTTCTCGTACTGGTTGAGCCACAGGTACCGGTCGTCGCCGCGGCACATCTGCCGGACCCTCTCCTTCCTGGCGCCCAGGAGGCCGCCGACGGGGTCGGGGACGTCGACCACCACGACGTCGGTGCCCAGGGCCCTCATCAGCCGCAGCGTGTGGGGGTTGCAGCGCCGGTCGGTCACGCACGTGAACACCAGGCCCTTGCTGGCGGCGACCACGCTGAGAGCCACGCCGAGGTTGCCGGAGGAGGACTCCACCAGGACCGTGTCCGGGCGCAGGAGCCCGTCCTTCTCGGCGGCCGCCACCATGGCCGCGGCCGTGCGGAGCTTGACGGAGCCTCCGAAGTTGAAGCCCTCGCACTTCAGGTAGATCTCGCGGCCGGTCACGGACGTGAGGTCGACGTAGACGTCGGACTCCAGCAGTTCGTGCGGCGCGGAAACGATGGGCATCCCGTGCTCCTGTTCTCGGTACGGGGCCGGGGCGGCGCGGCGGGCGCTCAGGCGCCGGCTTCCGCCTGCCGGACCAGGCTCGCGGGCCGCATGTCGGTCCACTCGCTGTCGATGTGCCGGGTGCACTCCTCCCGGCAGGCCGGACCGAACACGCTCTCCCAGCCGGCGGGCACCGCGATGTGCCCGGGCCACAGCGAGTACTGCCCCTCGGCGTTCCTGAGCACGAGGAAGGTACCGTCCTCGGCGTCGAACGGGTTGGTCATCGCGTTCTCCTCCACGGGTGTGGTCGTGTGCGGGTGGTCGTCCTGCGCGGGACGGCTCACGGGTCCGCGAGCACGCCGTCCAGGATCTTCCTGACGGCGCCGAGGGGTTCGCGGTCGGTCATCCGGGCGTGCTCGGCGTCGATGTCGTGACGCTCCACACGGCCGCTGACGTGCGGGTCCCACGCCCGCGTCGACGGGGCGCCCCGGCCGCGCCCCCGGGTCGCCGCGAAGAACAACATGTCGCCCTCGAAGCGGGCGGTGGGCCGCTCGGCCACGATGCGCAGGAGCCGGTTCGCGGTGCGGGTGAGGGCGTCGAGGTCCGCCTCCCCGAGCGCGGGCGCGGCCTCCGTCGCGCCCATGAGGCGGGCGACCTCCTGGGGCCCGATCCCGTCCTGCCAGCCGACGCCCTCGGCCTCGTGCGGGTAGGAGTCCAGCAGTGCCAGGACCGCCACCTCCTCCCCCTGTTCCTGGAGGGCGCAGGCCAGCGCGTGGGCGATGTTCCCGCCCAGGGACCAGCCGAGCAGGTGGTAGGGGCCGTGCGGCTGGACGGAGCGGATCTGGGCCAGGTAGTCGGTGACCAGGTCGGCGGCCGTCTGCGGGGCGCCGCCCGCGCCGTCGGTCCCCCCGGCCTGGATCCCGTACACGGGACGGTCGCCCAGGCCTTCGGCGAGAGCGGCGTAGCACCAGCTCAGGCCGGTCACCGGGTGTACGCAGTACAGCGGGGGCAGGGTTCCGCCGCCGCGCAGGGCCAGCAGGGGCGCCTGGGAACCGGGACGGTGCGGCCGGAGCCGTCCGCCCTCCTCGGCGACGGCCTCGGAGATGCCCGCGACGGTCGGGGAGCGGAAGAAGGCGGGCAGGTCGACGGTCGCGCCGAGCACCGTCCGTATCCGGCTGATCAGCCGGGTCGCGAGCAGTGAGTGGCCGCCCAGGTCGAAGAACCCGTCGTCGATCCCGACGTCGGGACGGTCCAGCACCTCGGCGAACAGCCCGCACAGGATCTCCTCCCGCGCGGTGCGCGGGGCCCGCCCGACCGCGATCTCGGCCTCGGGGGCGGGCAGCGCCGCCCGGTCCACCTTGCCGTTCGGCGTCAGCGGGAACGCCTCCAGGGCCACGAACGCCGACGGAACCATGTAGGCGGGCAGTTCCCGGGTCGCCAGGCGGCGCAGTTCCCCGTTCTCCGGGGCCGCCGCGCCCTCGACGGGAACGTGGTAGGCCACCAGGCGCTTCTCCCCGGGGGTGTCCTCGCGCAGCACCACCACCGCCCGTGCGACATCCGGATGCGCCGCCAGGACCGCTTCGACCTCCCCCGGTTCGACCCGGAAGCCGCGGATCTTCACCTGGAAGTCCGAGCGCCCCACGTACTCCAGGGCGCCCTCGGAACTCCACCGGACCACGTCACCCGTGCGGTACATCCGCGAACCCGGCTCACCATAAGGGTCGGCGACGAACCGCCCGGCCGTCAGGCCAGGGCGCTCGTGATAGCCGCGCGCCACCCCCGCACCCGCGATATAGAGCTCGCCGGGCACTCCGGGGACGGTGGGGTTCAGGCTGCCGTCCAGGACGTAGGCGCGGGTGTTGTCGATCGGGACGCCGATGGTCACGGGAGCGTCGGCGTGCAGGCGGCAGGTCGTGGAGTAGACCGTGGTCTCGGTGGGCCCGTACCCGTTGGTCACCCGTCGGGCTGCGGAGGCCAGCACGTCGGCCAGTTCCCGGGTGACGGGCTCCCCCGCCGTCACCACATGCACGCCGGACAGGTCGATGCCGGCCTCCAGCAGGGTCCTCCACAGACTGGGGGTGGCCTGCATGTGGGTGACACCGTGCCGGTCGATCATGCCCGCGAGCCGCCGGGGGTCCAACAGGTCCTCGCGGGACACCAGGACCGTCGCGCCGCCGCACACCAGCGGCAGGTACACCTCGACGGCGGCGATGTCGAAACCGAACGTGGTACTGGCCAGGAAGCGGTCGCGCTCGGTGAAGGACAGATGTCGCTTCACCGACAGCAGCAGGTTCACGAGTGAGCCGCCGGTGACGGTCACGCCCTTGGGCCGCCCCGTGGAACCCGAGGTGTAGAGCACCTGCACCGCACCCGCCCCCGTGCATCCGGTGGCAGCCGGATTCTCCACCGACCGCCCCGACAGGTCCGCCGCGGCCAGGAACCCCTCGTCCAGCACCACACGCGGACGCGCGTCCTCCAGAATGAAACGGATGCGCTCGGGAGGGAACTCCGGATCCACCGGCACGTACGCCGCACCGGCCTTGAGCACCGCCAGAGCACAGACCACCATGTCCACACCCCGGGGCACCAGGACCACCACCCGGTCCTCACCCCGCACACCCCCGGCCACCAGCTCGTGGGCCAACCGGTTCACCCGCGCGTTGAGCTCGGCATAGGTGGTCACCCCCTCGTCGGTGACGACCGCGGGCGCCTCCGGGGACCGCGCAGCCTGCGCCTCGAACAGCCCGGCCAGGCTCTCCGCGGAGGTCGGTCCGTCGGCGTGCGGTGCGCCCCGGCCCCACGTGTGCAGCAGCTGACGGCGCTCGTCGGCCGACAACAGCTCGACCCGGCCGACCCGGACCGAGCCGTCCCGGGCCATCTCCGCCAATACCGCCGCGTACCAGCGCACGATCCGCTCGGCCGTGGAACGGTCGAACAGGTCCTCGGCGAACTCCAACCGGCCGACCAGACCCGCTCGCGCACCCTGTTCGTCGAACTCCTCGTGTGCGCTCAGGGAGAGGTCGAACTTGGCCACCCGGAAATCGACCGGGTACTCCTCGACCTCCAACCCCTCCAGAGCCGGCGAGGTCCGCCGGTTGTTCTGCATCACCAGCAGCGTCTGGAAGAGCGGATGCCGGGACGCCGAACGCTCCGGGTTGAGCGCCTCCACCAGCCACTCGAACGGCACGTCCTGGTGCGCGAAAGCGTCCAGACCCCTTTCCCGGACGCGCATGACGAGTTCGCGCAACGTGGGGTCGCCGGAGACGTCGGTCCGCAGCACCAGGGTGTTGACGAAGAACCCGACCAGGTCCTCCAACGCCTCGTCCGAACGCCCCGCCACCACCGTCCCCACGGGGATGTCGGTACCCGCGCCCAGCCGGCCGAGCAGCGCCGCCCAGCCCGCCTGGAGCACCATGAACAGCGTCCCGCCGCACTCCCGGGCCAGGCCGACCAGGCCCTCGTGCACCTCCGCGGGAAGGGCGAGATCGACGGTGCCGCCACGCCAGGACGCCACCGCCGGGCGGGGCCGGTCGGTGGGCAGCGCCAACTCCTGCGGCGCCCCTTCCAGGGCACGGCGCCAGTACTCCAGCTGGGTGTGCATGACGCTGCCGGGGTCGGACTGATCACCCAGATCCCGGCGCTGCCACAGGCTGAAGTCGGCGTACTGCACCGGCAGCGGCGACCAGTCGGGGACCCGGCCGCGTGCGCGAGACCGATAGGCCCGGCTCAGATCATCCAGCAGCGGTGCCAGTGACCACCCGTCGCACGCGATGTGGTGCACCACCACGCAGAGCACGCTCTCCTCGTCCGACAACCGGTACAGCCGGGCACGCACGGGAGGTTCCACCGACAGGTCGAAACCGCGCGCGACGAACCCCGTCAGTCCGGCGACGTCTTCCCCCGACTCGCGGTCGACGATCTCCAGCGGCGCCGGGGTCTGCTCTGCAGGGAGCACGTGTTGCCAGACCTGGTCCTGGCCCTGCACGAAGACCGTCCGCAGACTCTCGTGACGGCCGAGCACATCGCCCAGCGCCGCGCGCAGGGCCTCCTCGTCCACCGCACCCCGCAGCCGCAGCGCCACGGGAATGTTGTAGGTCCCCGGCTCCTCCATCTGGTTCAGGAACCACAGCCGGCGCTGGGCGAAGGACAGCGGTACCCGCTCCGGACGCTCCCCCGCGACCAACTCCGCACGCGCACGCCCGCCCTCGCGCTCCAACAAGCCGGCGACCCCGGCCACCGTCGGCCGGTCGAAGAACTCCCGCACCCCCACCTCACCGCCGAGCACCGTCCGTATCCGGCTGATCAGCCGGGTCGCGAGCAGTGAGTGGCCGCCCAGGTCGAAGAACCCGTCGTCGATCCCGACGTCGGGACGGTCCAGCACCTCGGCGAACAGCCCGCACAAGATCTCCTCCCGTGCCGTACGCGGGGCCCGACTTGCCACCGCCACAGCCTCGGGAGCGGGCAGCGCCGCCCGGTCCACCTTGCCGTTCGGCGTCAGCGGGAACGCCTCCAGTGCCACGAACGCCGACGGAACCATATAGGCGGGCAGTTCCCCGGCCAGTCGGCTCCGGATACCGTCCGTGTCCAAGCCGTGTCCCGCCGGCGGGACGGCGTACCCGACCAGACGGCGCCCACCGCCCGTGTCCTCACGTACGACGACGACGGCCTGCTCCACACCCGGACAACGGTGCAGAGCCGCTTCGATCTCCCCCAGCTCGATCCGGAAGCCGCGGATCTTCACCTGGAAGTCCGAGCGCCCCACGTACTCCAGGGCGCCCTCGGAACTCCACCGGACCACGTCACCCGTGCGGTACATCCGCGAACCCGGCTCACCGAACGGATCGGCGACGAACCGCCCGGCCGTCAGCCCCGGACGCTCGTGGTAGCCGCGCGCCACCCCCGCACCCGCGATATAGAGCTCGCCCGCGACACCGACCGGCACGGGCGCCAGCGCGTCGTCCAGCACATACACCCGCGTGCCGGACAGGGGCCGTCCGATGGGCACACGGCCGGGGCTTCCCTTGAGCGGGTCGCTCAAGGTGGAGCAGACCGCGGCCTCGGTCGGACCGTAGGCGTTGACCATGCGCCGGCCCTCGGCCCAGCGCTCCACCAGCTCGGTCGAGCACGCCTCCCCGCCCGAGGCCAGCGAGCGGAGTCCGGTGAGCACGGCGGGCGCGGTCTCGGGCAGGGAACCCAGGACCGCTGGGGTGATGAGGGCGTGGGTGGCCCGGTGACCGTCGAGGAAGTCGACCAGGTCCTGGCCCGCCAGGACGGTGTCGGCTGCGGCCACCGCGAGCGCTGCGCCGCTCAACAGGGCGTGGCACCACTCGGCGGAGGCGGCGTCGAAGCTGAACGAGGCCACCTGCGCGACGACGTCGCCGGGGCCCAGTTCCAGGGCACGGATGGTGGCGCGGGCCATGTTGGCCACACCGGCGTGGTGGTTGACCGCGCCCTTCGGGGTTCCGGTGGACCCGGACGTGTAGATGACGTAGGCGGCGTGTTCGGGCCGGAGCGGGGCCGGGCGTTCGTCCTGGGTGATGTCCCGCTCCGCACGGCTCCGCACGGCCTCGGCGGTCCGCGGGTCGTCCAGGCACAGGGAAGGTGCGGCCGGAGACGCGGGGTCGGCCGCGACCGTGGTGAGCACCAGTGCGGGGGCCGCGTCGGCGAGCATGAACGCGACGCGCTCACGGGGGTAGTCGGTGTCGACGGGGACGTAGGCTCCGCCCGCCTTGAGCACGGCGAGCGCGGCGGCGAACATCTCGACGGATCGCGGCAGGGCGATGGCGACCCGTGTCTCCGGCCCCACCCCCCTCGCGAGGAGTTCACGGGCCAACCGGTTCACCCGGGCGTTGAGCTGGGCGTAGGTGGTCACCCCCTCGTCGGTGACGACCGCGGGAGCCTCGGGGGTCCGGGCAACCTGCGCCTCGAACAGCTCGGGCAGGATCTCCGTGGCGCTCTGCCCGTCGGCGTGCGGTGCGCCCCGGCCCCACGTATGGAGCAGCTGACGGCGCTCGTCTGCCGACAGCAGCTCGACCTGGCCGACCCGGACCGAGCCGTCCCGGGCCATCTCCGCCAGCACCGCCGTATACCAGCGCGCCAGCCGCTCGGCCGTGGAACGGTCGAACAGGTCCTCGGCGAACTCCAGGTGTCCGACCAGACCCGCCCGGCCGCCGTCCTGCCCGAACTCCTCGTACACGTTCAGCGAGAGGTCGAACTTGGCCACCCGGAAATCGACCGGGTACTCCTCGACCCCGACCCCGGCGAGCTCCAGCGGGGAGCGCCGGTTGTTCTGCATCACCAGCAGGGTCTGGAAGAGCGGATGCCGGGACGCCGAACGCTCCGGGTTGAGCGCCTCCACCAGCCACTCGAACGGCACGTCCTGGTGCGCGAACGCGTCCAATCCACCCTCGCGCACCCGGGCCACCAGCTCCCGCAACGTGGGGTCGCCGGAGACGTCGGTCCGCAGCACCAGGGTGTTGACGAAGAACCCGACCAGCTCCTCCAGGGCTTCGTCCGAACGCCCCGCCACCACCGTGCCCACCGGAATGTCGGTGCCCGCGCCCAACCTGCTGAGCAGCGCCGCCCACCCCGCCTGGAGCACCATGAACAGCGTCCCGCCGCACTCCCGGGCCAGGCCGGCCAGGCCCTCGTGCACCTCCGCGGGGATGTCGAGGCCGACCGCGTCGCCACGCCAGGACGCCACCGCCGGCCGGGACCGGTCCGTCGGCAGAGCCAACTCCTGCGGCGCCCCCTGCAGAGCCCCACGCCAGTACTCCGACTGGGCGTGCATGACGCTGCCGGGATCGGCCTGCTCTCCCAGTTCCCGACGCTGCCACAGGCTGAAGTCGGCGTACTGCACCGGCAGCGGAGTCCAGCCGGGAACCCGGCCGCCTGTGCGGGCCTCATAGGCCCGACTCAGGTCGCCCAGCAGCGGCGCCAATGACCACCCGTCGCACGCGATGTGGTGCACCACCACACAGAGAACACTCTCGCCGTCCGACACCCGGTACAGCCGGGCCCGCAACGGCAGCTGCGCGGAGAGGTCGAACCCGCCCACGGCGAACTCCGCCAACGACGACGCGATCCCCTCCGAAGCGCCGTCCGCGGCCCCGGAACCGGGCGCACGGTCCACGATGTCGAAGAAGGCTTCCGTCTGCCCTGGTGGGAGCACGTGCTGCCAGACCTGGTCCCGGTCCTGCACGAACACCGTCCGCAGACTCTCGTGACGGCCGAGCACATCGCCCAGGGCCGCGCGCAGCGCTTCCACGTCCACCGCGCCCCGCAGCCGCAACGCCACCGGGACGTTGTAGGTCCCCGGCTCCTCCATCTGGTTCAGGAACCACAGCCGGCGCTGCGCGAACGACAACGGCACCCGCTCCGGACGCTCCCCCGCCACCAACTCCGCACGTGTACTCCCGCCCTCGCGCTCCAGCAGGCGGGCGACCCCGGCCACCGTCGGCCGGTCGAAGAACTCCCGCACCCCCACCTCACCGCCGAGCACCGACCGCACCCGACTGATCAGCCGGGTCGCCAACAGCGAATGGCCGCCCAGATCGAAGAACCCGTCGTCGACCCCGACGTCGGTCAGGCCCAGCACCTCGGCGAACAACCCGCACAGGATCTCCTCCCGCGCGGTGCGCGGCCCCCGTCCGACCGTGTCCCCGGCCTCGGGGGCCGGCAGTGCGGCCCGGTCCACCTTGCCGTTCGGCGTCAACGCGAACGCGTCGAGCAGCACCACGAGCGGGACCATGTAGCCGGGGAGCATCGACTCCGTCCGGCTCCGGATGTCGTCCGCGTCCAGGACCCGGCCCGCCGCAGGGACGGTGTACCCGACCAGGCGCCGCTCACCGCCCGCGTCCTCGTGCACGACGACGACAGCCTGTTCCACACCCGGACAGCCGCGCAGAACCGCTTCGATCTCCCCCAGCTCGACCCGGAAGCCGCGGATCTTCACCTGGAAGTCGGAGCGCCCCACGTACTCCAGCGCGCCCTCGGAATTCCACCGCACCAGATCACCGGTGCGGTACATCCGCGCACCCGGCTCACCATAAGGGTCGGCGACGAACCGCCCGGCGGTCAGACCGGGACGCTCGTGGTAGCCGCGCACGACCCCGGCACCCGCGATATAGAGCTCGCCCGCGACACCGACCGGCACAGGCGCCAACGCGTCGTCCAGCACATACACCCGTGTGTTGTCGATAGCGGTGCCGATGGTCACCGGGTCGTCCTCGGACAGGCGGCAGGTCGTGGAGTAGACCGTGGTCTCGGTGGGCCCGTAGCCGTTGGTCACGCCCCGGGCCGCGGAGGCCAGTGCACGGACCAGCTCCGGGGTGGCCGCTTCTCCTCCCGTGACAACGTGCACGCCGGACAGGTCGATGCCGGCCTCCAGCAGGGTCGACCACAGGCTGGGGGTGGCCTGCATGTGGGTGACACCGTGCGTGGAAACCATGCCCGCGAGCCGCCGGGGGTCCAACAGGTCCTCGCGCGTCACCAGGACCGTCGCGCCGCCGCACACCAGCGGCAGATAGATCTCGATGGAGGAGATGTCGAAACCGAACGTGGTGCTGGCCAGGAAGCGGTCGTGCTCGGTGAAGGGCAGGTCCCGCTTCACCGACATCAGCAGGTTCACCAGCGCGCCGCCGGTGACGGTGACCCCCTTGGGCCGCCCCGTCGAACCGGAGGTGTAGAGCACCTGCACCGCGCCCGCCCCCGCGCATCCCACGGACTCGGGATTCGCGGCAGAGCGGGCGGTGAGGTCCATCCGTCCCACGAGGTCCTCGTCCAGGACCACGCGGGGCCGGGCGTCCTCCAGGATGTACCGGATGCGCTCGGCGGGGAACTCCGGGTCCACCGGCACATAGGCAGCGCCGGCCTTGAGCACCGCCAGAGCACACACCACCATGTCCACACCGCGCGGCAGCAGGACCGCGACGCGGTCCTCGCCCCGCACACCCCTGGCCACCAGCTCGTGGGCCAACCGGTTCACCCGCGCGTTGAGATCGGCGTAGGTGGTCACTCCCTCGTCGGTGACGATCGCGGGAGCCTCCGGGGACCGCGCGGCCTGCTCCTCGAACAGCCCGGCCAAGGACGCGGGAACGGCTTCCACACGAGGCCCGTTCCACCCCTCCACCAACTGATCGCGCTCGCCGGGGGAGAGCAGCTCGACCCGGCCGACCCGGACCGAGCCGTCGCGGGCCATCTCGGCCAGCACCGCCGCGTACCAGCGCACGATCCGCTCGGCCGTGGAACGGTCGAACAGGTCCTCGGCGAACTCCAGGTGTCCGCCCAGACCCGCCCGATCGCCGTCCTCCCCGAACTCCTCGTACACGCTCAGGGAGAGGTCGAACTTGGCCACCCGGAAATCGACCGGGTACTCCTCGACCTCCAACCCCTCCAGAGCGAGCGAGGTCCGCCGGTTGTTCTGCATCACCAGCAGCGTCTGGAAGAGCGGATGCCGAGAGGCCGAACGCTCCGGGTTGAGGACCTCCACCAGCCACTCGAACGGCACGTCCTGGTGCGCGAAAGCGTCCAGACCGCCCTCGCGGACGCGCGTGACGAGCTCTCGCAGCGTGGGGTCGCCGGAGACGTCGGTCCGCAGCACCAGGGTGTTGACGAAGAACCCGACCAGGTCCTCCAGGGCTTCGTCCGGCCTTCCGGCCACCACGGTTCCGACGGGGATGTCGGTTCCGGCGCCCAGCCGGCCGAGCAGCGCCGCCCAGCCCGCCTGGAGCACCATGAACAGCGTCCCGCCGCACTCCCGGGCCAGGCCGACCAGGCCCTCGTGCACCTCGGCGGGGATGTCGAGGTCGACGGTGCCGCCACGCCAGGACGCCACCGCCGGCCGGGACCGGTCGGTCGGCAGCGCCAACTCCTGCGGCGCGCCCTCCAGGGCACGGCGCCAGTACTCCAGCTGGGTGTGCATGACGCTGCCGGGGTCGGACTGCTCGCCCAGCTCCCGGCGCTGCCACAGGCTGAAGTCTGCGTACTGCACCGGCAGCGGAGCCCACACGGGGATCCCACCACGCGATCGGGCGTCGTAGGCCCGGCCCAGGTCGCCCAGCAGCGGCGCCATCGACCACCCGTCGCACGCGATGTGGTGCACCACCACACAGAGCACGCTCTCCTCGTCCGACACCCGGTACAGCCGGGCCCGCAACGGCAGCTGCGTGGAGAGGTCGAACCCGCCCACGGCGAACTCCGCGAGCGCGGCCGGGATTCCGGCCGGGTCGGAGTCGACCGTTTCCAGGGGGACGCCCGCCTGTTCGGCGGTGACGACGTGCTGCCGGACCTGGTCCCGGTCCTGCACGAAGACCGTCCGCAGACTCTCGTGACGGCCGAGCACATCGCCCAGGGCCGCGCGCAGCGCTTCCACGTCCACCGCGCCCCGCAGCCGCAACGCCACCGGGACGTTGTAGGTCCCCGGCTCCTCCATCTGGTTCAGGAACCACAGCCGGCGCTGCGCGAACGACAACGGCACCCGCTCCGGACGCTCCCCCGCCACCAGCGCCGCACGTGTACTCCCGCCCTCGCGCTCCAGCAGGCGGGCGACCCCGGCCACCGTCGGCCGGTCGAAGAACTCCCGCACCCCCACCTCACCGCCGAGCACCGACCGCACCCGACTGATCAGCCGGGTCGCCAACAGCGAGTGCCCGCCCAGATCGAAGAACCCGTCGTCGACCCCGACGTCGGTCAGGCCCAGCACCTCGGCGAACAACCCGCACAGGATCTCCTCCCGCGCGGTGCGCGGCCCCCGTCCGACCGTGTCCCCGGCCTCGGGGGCCGGCAGTGCGGCCCGGTCCACCTTGCCGTTCGGCGTCAGCGGGAACGCCTCCAGGGCCACGAACGCCGACGGAACCATGTAGGCGGGCAGTTCCCGGGTCGCCAGGCGGCGCAGTTCCCCGTTCTCCGGGGCCTCCGCACCCTCGACGGGAACGTGGTAGGCCACCAGGCGCTTCTCCCCGGGGGTGTCCTCGCGCAGCACCACCACCGCTCGCGCAACCTGCGGGTGCGCCGCCAGGACAGCCTCCACCTCACCCGGATCGATGCGGAAACCACGCAGCTTGACCTGGAAGTCGGAGCGCCCCACGTACTCCAGGGCGCCCTCGGGACTCCACCGGACCACGTCACCGGTGCGGTACATCCGCGAACCCGGCTCACCGTAGGGGTCGGCCACGAACCGGCCCGCCGTGAGGCCGGGACGCTCGTGGTACCCGCGCGCCACACCCGCGCCCGCGATGTACAACTCGCCCTCGACCCCTACCGGCACGGGCGCCAACGCACCGTCCAGCACGTACACCCGCGTGTTGTCGACCGCGGTGCCGATGGTCACCGGGGCGTCCGCGGACAGGCGGCAGGTGGTCGAGTAGACCGTGGTCTCGGTGGGCCCGTAGCCGTTGGTCACGCCCCGCGAGGCCGAGGTCAGCGCGTCGGCCAGTTCCCGTGTGACGGGCTCCCCCGCCGTCACGGCATGCACGCCGGACAGGTCGACCCCCGCCTCGAGCAGGGTCCTCCACAAGCTGGGGGTGGCCTGCATGTGGGTGACACCGTGCGTGGAGACCGCCTCGGACAGCTTGCGGGGGTCCAGCAGCGCGTCACGCGTCACCAGGACCGTCGCGCCGCCGCACACCAGCGGCAGGTACACCTCGACGGCGGCGATGTCGAAACCGAACGTGGTGCTGGCCAGGAAGCGGTCGCGCTCGGTGAAGGACAGATGTCGCTTCACCGACAACAGCAGGTTCACCAGCGCGCCGCCGGTGACGGTCACCCCCTTGGGCCGACCCGTCGAACCCGAGGTGTAGAGCACCTGCACCGCACCCGCAGCAGGGCACCCGGCGGCAGCCGGATTCTCCTCCGACCGGGCGGCCAGGTCCACCGCGGCCAGGAACCCCTCGTCCAGCACCACCCGGGGCCGGGCGTCCTCCAGGATGAAGCGGACGCGCTCGGCCGGGAACTCCGGATCCACCGGCACATAGGCCGCACCGGCCTTGAGCACCGCCAGCGCGCACACCACCATCTCCACGCCGCGCGGCAACAGGACCGCCACCCGGTCCTCGCCCCGCACACCCCTGGCCACCAGCTCGTGGACCAACCGGTTCACCCGCGCGTTGAGCTCGGCATAGGTGGTCACCCCCTCGTCGGTGACGACCGCGGGCGCCTCCGGGGACCGCGCGACCTGCGCCTCGAACAGCCCGGCCAAGGACGCCGAAGCAGCCTCCGCGCGGGGCCCGTTCCAGCCCTCCACCAACTGACGGCGCTCCTCGGCCGACAGCAGGTCGCACTGCCAGATCGCGGTGTCGGGGCCGGAGATGACCAGCTCGATCGACCTGCGCAGGCGCTCGGCCATCGCCTCGACGGTCGAACGCCGCCACAGGTCGGTGCGGTACGTCAGGACTCCCCGGAGGCAGCCGTCGGCCACTGCCGTGCTGAACTCCAGGTCGAACTGGGCCGCCGAACCGTTCCACGGAACCCGTGCGACGCCCCGGTCCCCCTCGGGTCCGCCCGGATCGGCGGGACCGCCGTGGTGGACGTAGACCACGTCGAAGACGGGGTTGCGGTGGGAGTCGCGCGCGGTCGTCGCCGCCGCGGCCACCCGCTCGAACGGGGCGTGCTGGTGCGCCTGGGCCCGCGCCAGCCCGCCCTGCACGAGGCGTACCAGTTCGGCGCTGGTCCGCACCCCGGACAGGTCCGCGCGCAGGGCTGTGGTGTTGACGAGGAAGCCGACGACGTCCTGGAGGTCGGGGCCGGTGCGGCCGGTGAAGACCGTGCCGATGGTGACGTCGGTCTGCCCCGACTGCCTGGCCAGGAGGAACTGGAACGCGGCCGCCAGGACGCTGGAGGGGGCCGCCCGCATGCGCAGGGCGAACCGGTGCAGTGCGGCGGTGGCCTGCGGCGACAGCTCGAAGCGCACCCGGTCCGCCTCGGGGGCGGAGTCGTCGGAACGGGGCGTGTCGGTCGGCAGCTCCAGGCGTTCGAAGCCCTGGAGTTCCCGGCGCCAGTGGTCCACGTGCTCGGACAGCCCGGCGACGGCGTCGGGCGTGCGCTGCGCCGCGGCCACGTCCGAGAACCGGGCGGGCGCCGGCGCGAGTCCCGCGTCGCCTCCGGACAGGGCGGCGCCGTAGAGGGCCCGCAGGTCGCGCTCCAGGATGTCCAGGGACCGCCCGTCCACCACCAGGTGGTGGACGACCAGGGCGAAGGTGTCCGGTCCGCCGGCGCGGCGGACGACCAGCGCCCGCAGCGGCGGGGCGCCCTGGAGGTCGAAGGGCCGCGCGGCTGCTGCGCGGACCGCGTCCCGGACGGCCTCGCCCGAGTCGGCGCGCGCGTGGTCCGGTTCCAGGGTGAACGCCGTGAGGACGTGCTGCCGGGGGACCCCCTCCGCGTCGGCGGAGTAGGCCGTCCTCAGGACCTCGTGCCGCTCGACGAGGCGGTCCAGGGCCGCACGCAGGGCGTTCTCCGCGACACCCGGGTCGAAGTCCAGGCGCAGGACCAGGTTGTGGCTGACGTCGTGCGGGTCGAGCTGCTGGAGCCACCACAGGCGCTCCTGCCCGAAGGTCAGGGGCCGGGCCCCGCTGACGTCGTTCACTGGCCGTCCTTCCCGTCCTGCACCGTGATGGCGCAGCCGTTCCCCACGGCGCCGCACCCGCAGCGGGGCACGGAACGTCAGGGGGGTGCCTGTTGTTTCGAACCGTCACGATTTCGACATATCGGTTTCAACGACCACCGGTCAACCACGCGAGTACACACTCGCAAAATCACCGATTCCGGACCGCCGTCCCGAAAATACGCAAGGCGCGACCACTGGCCGGTCCCCCTCCGGAAGACTCGGCGAGAAGGCGTGAAACGGATCGGTTCCCCGGGGTTGACCTGTACCTTCCCGACGCGGTAATGCCACCGGGTTCCCGCCGGTCGGATCGGCCCGCGAACACGGCACGCACAAGCACCCCCACCTGATAAAAGCCCTGCGTCGTCGGTGATGATAGCGCACGGCACACCGGCCGGGAATCCCCGACTGCCGATGAATCGGCTGTTCACAGAGGCTTCCGCTCCACCAGGGAAACCGTTACTATGCGCCAGGGATCACCGGTCCGCGGTGGTGCGCGAGAACCTCGAACCCGTTGTGCCATTGCGCCGCACAACGACGTTCTGGTATCTCGTTCCATACGGTCTGATGTTTCGCTGCGCCCGGGTTGCGAGTGGGCCGACAATGCCACGGCGAGGGGAGTGGGATGGGTTTCGTGAGTGCTCTCCACGTAGTCCGACCACGCTTCCGATTACCCTCGGGAACCGTTTCCCCGAATACAGAACGGGCTGCGCGATGACGACGGCGCACCGGAATGCGGATACCGCGGTCCCGAGGAGCGGGAATCCGGACTGATACAGGGTTCCGCCACGGAGGAACCCCCTCCCCGGGCCGCGCGGTCCCCGCAACCGTGTCCTGGAACGCGAAAAAGGAGACACCCCCGCCCCCGGGCACGGACCCCCTGTCCCACCCCCGGCCGACGTGATCCGCGTGCCCAGCCCCCGACGTCCGCAAGGCGGCCCCATGACGCTTCCCCCCGCCCCGTCGACCAGTCCGCCCGAGACCGCGGGCGCCACCGAGCCGCTTCCCCCGGCCGTGCTGCCCTGGGACCGGCCCGCGCCCGCGCGGCGCGAGCTGAGAGCGGGCTCCGTGGCGTTCGAGGTGCCCGCACCGGACGCCGCCGGGCTGCGGGCGCTGGCCGGAGAGGCCGGCGGCGGACCCGAGGCCGCGGCCCTCGCCCTCTACCTCGTCCTGCTGCACCGCTACGGCGGCCCGCGGGACCTCGTGGTCGCCGTCCCCGGCCCCTCCGGCGGCACGCTGCTGACACGGACCCGGGTCACCGGCGCGGAGAGCTTCCGCGAACTGGTCGACCGCGCCGGGCAGAGCCTGCGCCGGGCGGAGGAGGACGGCCGCCACCACCAGCAGGGCGCGACCGCGCTGCCCTGGCCGGGTTTCGGCCTCACCCGCTCCGACGGCCCCCCTGAGACCGGCGGCAGTCCCGAACCGGTCCGCACGACCCGCTGCGACCTGGACGTGCGGCTGACCGACCACGGCGACCGGTTGGCCGGCCGGGTCGTCTACGCCGCGGACGTGTTCGACGAGGCGACCGCGCGGCGGGCCTGCGGACACCTGCTCCGGCTCCTGGAGGGCGTGACCGGCTCACCAGGCCGGGCCGTCCGCGACCTGCCCGTGCTCACCGCGGAGGAGGAGCGCCTCACCGCCGAGCTCAACAGCACCGCGACCGCCGTCCCCGCACAGCCCTTCCACGAGCTGTTCGAGGCCCAGGCCCGGCGCACCCCCGACGCGGTCGCGGTGCGCACCCCCGAGGCCGCGCTCACCTACAGCGAGCTCGACCGGCGCGCCAACCAGCTCTCCCACCTGCTGCGCGAACAGGGCGTGGAAGCCGAGACGACGGTGGGGCTGTGCTCGGAACGGGGCGCCAGGCTGGTGGTGGCCGTCCTGGGCATCCTCAAGGCCGGCGGCGCCTACGTTCCGCTGGAGCCCGCCGACCCGGCCGAACGCAGGGCCGCGATCCTCGCCGACGCGGCGGTGCGGACCGTGGTGACCACCGACCCCGCCCTCTCCTTCGGACCGGGCCGCGGCGTCGTCGAGCTGGACCGCGACTGGTCCGTGCTCCGGGGCCGCCCCGACGACAGGCCCGCCGAGGGGTCCTGCGGCCTCGACACGGCCGCGTACCTGCTCTACACGTCCGGTTCCACCGGCAGGCCCAAGGGCGTGGTGATCGAGCACCGCCAGCTGCTGAGCTACACCTTCGCCGTCATCGACAGGTTCGGCCTGCGCGAACCGCTCAGCTTCGCGATGGTGCAGCCGCTGACGGTGGACTCCAGCGTCACCGCCCTCGTGCCTCCCCTGTGCACCGGCGGGCAGGTGCACCTGATCCCGCGGGAGACCGCCCTGGACGCGGACCGGCTCGCGGACTGGGTCCGGGACCGGGGCGTGGACTGCCTGAAGATCGCCCCCTCCCACCTGCGGGCGCTGCAGTCCTCCCCGCGCTTCGCGGAGCTCCTGCCGCGCCGCCTGCTCATCGTGGGGGGAGAGCCCTCCGACTGGCGGTGGCTGCGCGGGATCCAGCGCTCGGTCCCCCACTGCCGCGTCTACAACCACTACGGGCCCACCGAGACGACCGTCGGCGTCCTCGCCCTCGCCGTCGGCGACCACCTGCGGGCGGAGTGGGACACCGCGCCCATCGGCGTGCCCCTCCCCAACACCCGCGCCCACGTGGTGGACGCGGCCGGGCAGCAGGTGCCCACGGGCGTCTCGGGCGAACTCCTCATCGGCGGCGCCAACCTCGCCCGGGGCTACCACGACAGGGCCGACCTCACCCGGGAGGCTTTCGTCCCCGACACCCTCGGCCCACGGGCGGGCGAGCGGCTCTACCGCACCGGCGACATCGTGCGGCGCCTGCCCGACGGCACCATCGCCTTCCTCGGGCGCCGCGACGACCAGATCAAGGTGCGCGGCTTCCGCGTCGAACTGGGCGAGATCGACTCCGCACTGAAGTCCCACCCCCAGGTCCGCAACGCCACCACCGTCGTCCGCGACGACCTCGCGGGCGGCCGCGGGATCGTGGCCTACGTCGAACCGCACTCCCCCGCCTCGTTCGACCGGGCCGACCTGGAACGACACCTCGGGGAGCGGATCCCCCCGCACATGGTCCCACAGGCGGTGGTGCCCATGGAGCGCCTGCCGCTGTCCGAGCACGGCAAGGTCGCCCGCTCGGCCCTGCCCCCGGTGCCCGCGCCGACGACGGCCGCCTCCGCCCCCCTGCCGCCGTCGAACGGGCTGGAACGCCTGGTCGCGGACGCGTGGCGGGAGCTGCTCGGGGTGGAGGAGGTGGGAATGGAACAGAACTTCTTCGACCTGGGCGGGCACTCGCTGCTCCTGGTCGAGCTCCAGCACCGCCTGCGGGCCGGGACCGGCCGCGACATCGACCTCCTCGGCCTGTTCCAGCACACGACCGTGCGCGCGCAGGCCGCGTTCCTCGCCTCCGGGGAGCCGGAACAGCCGCCCCCGCCGGAAGCGGCACGGGGGGCGCAGCAGAACGCGCTGCTGCGCCGCCGCCAACAGCAGCTACGAGCGAAGCGAGGCCGGGCATGAACCAGCCGGGACCCGACACGGGCGACGAGCACGACGACAGCCTCGACATCGCGGTCGTCGGCATGGCCGGACGCTTCCCGGGGGCCCGCGACGTCGGGGAGTTCTGGAACAACCTCAAGGCCGGGGTGTGCTCGGACACCCGCTTCTCCGACGAGGAGCTGGCCGCGCGGGGCGTGCCCGCGGACGTGCGCGGCCACGAGGACTTCGTCGCCGCCGGCTACCTGCTGGAGGACTCCGAGAGGTTCGACGCCGCCTTCTTCGGCTACTCTCCCCGCGAGGCCGAGATCATGGACCCGCAGCACCGGGTGCTGCTGGAGTGCGCCTGGTCGGCCCTGGAGAGCTCCGGGCACGCCCCCGACCGCTTCGACGGACCGATCGGCGTCTACGCGGGCGCGGGCAACAACACCTACCTGCTGTTCAACGTCGCCACCCAGCCCGACGCCGAGCGGCTCCTGGGCGACAAGCAGACGGTGATCGGCAACCGCTCCGACTTCGTCAGCAGCCGGATCTCCTACAAGCTCGGCCTGCGGGGCCCCAGCGTCAACGTGCAGTCGGCCTGCTCGACCTCGCTGGTCGCGGTCGCCGAGGCCTGCCAGTCGCTGCTGGCCTTCCAGTGCGACATGGCCCTGGCCGGCGGAGTGGCCGTCGACGCCACGCGCCGCGACGGCTACCTCTTCCGCCAGGACGGCATCCTGTCCCCCGACGGCTACTGCCGCACCTTCGACGCGCGGGCCCGGGGCACCGTCGGCGGCGAGGGCGCGGGCATGGTCGTCCTCAAGCGGCTGGGCGACGCGCTCGCCGACGACGACCACATCCACGCCGTCATCAAGGGCACGGCGCTCAACAACGACGGCTCGCGCCGGGCCGGGTTCAGCGCACCCGGAGCGGCGACCCAGGCCGAGGTGATCGCCACCGCGCTGGCCAACGCGGACGTCGACCCCGGCAGCATCGGCTACGTCGAGCTGCACGGGACCGCGACCAACCTCGGGGACCCGATCGAGTTCTCCGCGCTCACCTCCGCCTTCGCCGGACTCCCGGCGCACGGGTGCGCCCTGGGCTCGGTCAAGAGCAACATCGGCCACCTGGACTCCGCGGCCGGGGTGGCCGGGCTGATCAAGACGGTGCTCGCGGTGGAGCACGGGCAGATCCCGCCCAGCCTGCACTTCGAGGAGCCCAACCCGCGGCTGGGCATGGACGGGAGCCCCTTCTACGTCAACACGCGGCTGCGCGACTGGCCCCAGGGGGACGGGCCCCGGCGCGCCGGGGTGAGCTCCTTCGGCCTGGGCGGCACCAACGCGCACGTCGTCCTCGAACAGGCCCCGCCCCGCCCCCGGCCCGAGGAGCCGTCGGAACCCGGCCGGGAGGAGCTGCTGGTGCTCTCCGCCCGCAGCCCCGAGGCGCTCGAGAGCGCCACCGACCGGCTCCAGGAGCACCTCCGCGCCCACCCGGACACCGACCTGCACGACATGGCGTTCACCCTCCGGCAGCGCAAGGCCTTCCCCCACCGCCGCATGGTGGTGTGCTCCAGCACCGAGGAGGCGCTCGGCGCCCTCGACGCCCGCGACGACGGGCGCCTGCTGTCCGCCCTGGCCCCGGAGACCGCCCACCGGCCGGTGGGGTTCGTGTTCACGGGCTTCGGCTCGCAGTACCCGGGCATGGCACGGGGCCTGTACGCCCGGGAGGCCGTGTTCAAGGAAGCCGTGGACGAGTGCGCGGCGCTGCTGGAGCCGCTGCTCGGCCAGGACGTGCGCGAGCACATGTTCGCCGGCGACGACGCCGCGGCCCCGCCCTCCCCGGACTTCCGGCGCATGCTGGAGCAGCCCGCGCGCGGCCGGGCCCCCGTCGACCGGCCGCTCCTCGGGTACCCGGCCGTGTTCGCCCTCGAGTACGCGCTGGTCCGGCTGTGGGACTCCTGGGGCGTGGCCCCCGAGGCGATGATCGGCCACAGCCTGGGCGAGTACGTGGCGGCCTGCGCGGCCGGGGTGTTCTCCCTGCCCGACGCGCTGCGCCTGGTGGTGGAGCGCGCACGCCTGATCGAGCAGCAGCCCGAGGGCGCGATGCTCGCCGTCCCCCTCTCCGAGGAGGCGGCCCAGCGCCACACCGGCGACGAGGTCGGGCTGGCGGCCGTCAACGGGCCGCGGAACTGCGTGCTCTCGGGCACGGTCGAGGGCATCGAGAAGGCCGCCGCCGACCTGGAGCAGGCGGGCACCCCCGGCCGCCGGCTGAACACGCGCTTCGCCTTCCACTCTCCGGCGATGGACGCGGTGGTCGAACCGTACGCGCGGCTGGTGCGCTCGGTGGAGCTGCACCCGCCCGAGCGGCCCTTCGTGTCCAACACGACCGGGACGTGGATCACCGGCGAGCAGGCGGTCGACCCGGACTACTGGGCACGGCACATGCGCCGGACCGTGCGCTTCTCGGACGGGCTGCGGACGCTGTGGTCCGTGCCGGACATCGTGGTCGCCGAGCTCGGCCCCGCCCCCACCCTGACCCCGGACGTCCTGCAGCACCCCGCCGCGGCGGCCACCGACCGGGTCGTCGTGCCCTCCCTGCCGAACACCTTCCTCGGCGGCAGCGACCGGGCCGCGATGCTCGGAGCGGCGGGCCGGCTCTGGCTCGCCGGACGCGAGCTCCCCTCCCCTCCGCGCGGGTCCGCCAGGCGTGTGCCCCTGCCCGCCTACCCCTTCGAGCGCCGCCGCTACTGGCTGGAACCGGGTCGGCGGGACGGCCTGCGCGACAGGTCGGTGCAGGAGCGCGTCGGATCGCCGGACGACTGGTTCCACGCCCCCTCCTGGCGGCGGCTGCCCCCCGCCCCCGCGGCGGACGCCGGGCGCCTGGCCGCACAGCGGTGGCTGGTCTTCGCCGACGACACGGGACTGGGCGCGGCGCTCGCCGAGCGGCTCGCGCACACGGGCGCCGCGGTGCGCACCGTGCGGGCGGGCGACGGGTGGAGCCGCGACCGTGAGGACTCCTACGTCCTGGACCCCGCGCGGCCCGAGCACTTCACCCGGCTGGCCGAGTCGCTGCGCGCCGAGGGGGCGGTGCCCGAGCGGGTGGTCCACTGCTGGAGCGTCGGCGCCGACGCCGGACGGGCCGCCGACCCCGCACAGGTCCAGGACCTGCTCGACCGCGCCTTCACCAGCCTGGTCCACTGGACGCAGGCGTGCGCGGACGAGCTCATGGCCGGGCCGCAGCGCTGGGACGTGGTCTCCAGCGAGGTACACCCGGTGCTCGGCGACGAACCGCTCTGCCCGCCCAAGGCCGCGGTCCAGGGCATCTGCAAGGTGGCCGTCCAGGAGTACCCGTCGTTGGAGTGCGTCCACCTGGACGTGCGGACGGACGGCCCCGCCGGACCGCCCGAGCTCGTGGACCGCCTGCTGGACCACCTGGCCCACCCCCCGCAGGAGCCCGTCCTCGCGCTGCGCGGAAGGCACCTGTGGGCCCAGGGCTACGAACCGGTCGAACTCCGGGGCGGCACGGCCCCACCGGTCCGGAGGGACGGCGTCTACCTGGTCACCGGCGGCCTGGGGAAGATCGGCCTGCTCATGGCCGGGGCGCTCGCCGAACAGGAGCGGGTGCGCCTGGTCCTGCTCGGGCGCAGGGGCCTGCCGCCCCGCGAGGAGTGGGACGACCCTGCGCTGCCCGGGCCCACCGCGTCGGCCGTCCGGGCGGTGCGCGGGATCGAGGAGCTCGGATCGACGGTGACGGTGGTCGCGGCCGACGTCGGCGACCTCGCGGCCGTGCGCGCGGTCCAGGAGCGGGTGTCCCGTGAGCTGGGTCCGGTCAACGGGATCCTGCACTGCGCCGGGACCACCGGGCAGGACGCGCACCGCACCATCACGGAGCTGGGGCCGCAGGAGTGCGCGTGGCACTTCGGCCCCAAGCTGCACGGCGCCCGGGTCCTGCACGAGGTGTTCGCCGGGCGGCGCCTGGACTTCGCGGTCATCAGCTCCTCGGTCGCCTCGATCCTGGGCGGGCTCGGTTTCGCCGCCTACGCCGCCGCCAACGCCGCCCTGGACGCCTTCGCCCAGCGGCACCACGGCCCGGAGCAGCCGTGGACCAGCGTGAACTGGGAGGCATGGCTGTTCGCCCGGGAGGAGGGGCGGGCGCGCACCGACCTCGGCGCCGCCGTGCGCGAACTGGCGCTGGCCCCGGAGGAGGGCCGCCGGGTCTTCGACCGGCTGCTGCGCTCCGCGCCCCTGCCCCAGGTCGCCGTCTCCACCGGGGACCTGGCCGCCCGCGTGCGGCTGTGGGCGGACCCGGTCGCCGACGCGCCGGCCCCGGTCCGCCTGCACGAGCGGCCCCAGCTGCGCAACCCCTATGTCGCCCCGGCCGGCGCCACGGAGGAGCGGATCGCGCGGATCTGGCAGGAGCTCCTCGGCGTCGAGTCCGTGGGCGTGCACGACAACTTCTTCGAGCTGGGCGGCAGCTCCCTCCTCGGCCTGCAGGTCGTGCACCGGCTGCGCCAGGAGCTCGCCGTGGCGGTCCCGCTGACCATCGTCTACGAGGGCCCCACCGTGCGCACCCTCGGCGAGCTCGTCGACGGCCGCGGCGAGCTCGTCGACGGCCGCGGGGAGGAGCGGTGACGGCCGCGGGCGGGGGCGGGGGTGGACGGCGCGGGGGCGTCGCCGTCGTCGGGATGGCCGGGCGCTTCCCGGGGGCAGCGGACCTGTCCGCGTTCTGGTCGAACCTGCGCGAGGGCGTGGAGTCGATCGGGCGGCTGAGCGAGGAGGAGCTGGAGGCGGCCGGGGTTCCCGGCGAGGAGTCCGGCAAGCCGGACTACGTCAGGGCCGTGCCGAGGTTCGAGGGCGCGGACGAGTTCGACGCGGAGTTCTTCGGCTACACCGCCCGCGAGGCGCAGGTGATGGACCCGCAGCACCGGCTGTTCCTGGAGACGTCCTGGCAGGCGCTGGAGGACGCCGGTTACGACGCGGCCCGCCACGACGGCGCGATCGGGGTGTTCGGCGGCGCGGGGGCCAACCGGTACCTGGCCCACGTGCACTCGCACCGGCGCCTCGTGGACACCCTGGGCCGGACGCAGGTCCTCGTCGGCAACGAGCTGGGGTTCCTCTCCACACGGGTGTCCTACAAGCTGGACCTGAAGGGGCCGAGCCTGTCCCTGCGGACCGCGTGCTCGACGGCGCTGGTGGCGGTGCACACCGCCTGCCGGAGCCTGCTCGACGGCGAGTGCGACATGGCGCTCTCCGGCGGCGTGCACGTGGACCCGGGGCTCAACACCGGCTACGTGCACCAGGAGGGGTCGTTCCTGTCCCCGGACGGGCACGTGCGCCCCTTCGACGCCGACGCCCGCGGCACGGTGTTCGGCACGGGCGTGGGCGTGGTGGTGCTCAAACGGCTGGAGGACGCGCTCGCCGACCGCGACACGGTCCACGCCGTCATCCGCGGATCGGCGGTCAACAACGACGGGGCGGTCAAGGTCGGCTTCACCGCGCCCAGCGTGAGCGGCCAGGCCGCGGTGGTCGCGGCGGCCCTGGCCCGCGCCGGCCTGGACCCGGGCGGGGTCGACTACGTGGAGGCCCACGGGACCGGGACGGCGCTGGGGGACCCGATCGAGGTGCAGGCGCTGGCGCGCTCCTACACCACCGACCGGCGCGTCCGCCTGGGCACGGTCAAGGGCAACGTCGGCCACCTGGACGCCGCCGCCGGCATCGCCGGGCTGCTCAAGACGGTGCTGGCGCTGGAGCACGGGGAGCTGCCGCCCACGCTCAACCACCGCACGCCCAACCCCGACATCGACTTCGCGGCCACTCCGTTCGACGTCGTCACCGAGCTGACGCCCTGGCCGCGCGGGGACCGCCCCCGGCGCGCGGGCGTCAGCGCGTTCGGCTTCGGCGGCACCAACGCCCACCTGGTCCTGGAGGAGGCCCCTCCGCCGCCCGCACGCCCCGCGAGCGGCCGCGGCGCAGGTCTCATCACCCTGTCGGCGCGCACGCCCGAGGCGCTGGAGGACCTCACCGACCGCATGGCCGCCCACCTGCGCCGACATGATCCCGACCTCACCGACGCCGGGTACACCCTGGCCGTCGGACGCCGCGAGTTCCCCCACCGGCGCACCGTCACCGGCCCCGACACCGGTGCCGTCGCCGCCGCTCTGGAGACACGCGACCCCGCGGCCGCGCACAGCGCGCGGGTCCTCCGCGACGACCCCCCTGTCGTGTTCCTGTTCAGCGGCCAGGGGTCCCAGCACCCGCGCATGGCCCACGGCCTCTACCGGGAGGAGCCCCACTTCCGCGCCACCGTCGACGAGTGCGCCCGGATCCTGCACCCGCTGCTCGGCGCCGACATCCGCGACCTGCTCCTCACCGACCAGGACACCGCCCGCCTGGACCGGACCCGCTGGACCCAGACCGCCCTGTTCGTCCTGGAGTACGCCCTGGCCCGGCTCTGGCTGCACTGGGGCATCACCCCCGCGGGGATGCTCGGCCACAGCCTCGGCGAATGGACCGCCGCCACCCTCGCCGGCGTCTTCACCCTGCCCGACGCCCTGCGCCTGGTCGCCCTCCGGGGACGCCTCATGCAGGACCAGGCCCCCGGAGCCATGCTCAACACCATGGCCGACCGCGAAGCCGTGCAGGCGGTCCTCCCGCCCTCACTGTCCCTGGCCGCGCACAACGGCCCCCGGGACTGCGTGGTCTCCGGCCCGAGGGAGGCGCTCGACGCCTTCGCGCAGACCGCCCGCGAACACGGGTGGAGCACGCAGGACGTGGCCACGTCACACGCGTTCCACTCCGAGCTCATGGCGCCGATGGTCGAGGAGTTCACCGCAGCCGTGGCCGCCGTCCAACGGCGCCCCCCGGTGATCCCCTTCGTCTCCAACGTCACCGGCGACTGGATCACCCCCGAACAGGCCCAGGATCCCGGGTACTGGGGACAGCACATCCTGGCCACCGTCGAGTTCGCCGCCGGGGTCCTCACCGCCGCACACGGCCCGCACACCACCCTGCTGGAGGTCGGCCCCGGCCAGACCCTGCGCAGCCTCGCCCGGCGCATCACGGCGGACGCCGGGGTCCCCGCGGCCGCGCTCCACTCGCTGCCGCACAGGCGCGACCCCCGCACCGCCCTCCAGACCCTGCACCAGACCCTCGGGCAGCTCTGGCTCCACGGCACCACACCCGACTGGGACGCCTACTACAACGACCGGGACCCCGGCCGCATCCCCCTGCCCACCCACCCCTTCCACCGCAGGAAGCACTGGCTGGACAAGGTCGAGCCGACCGCGCAGCAGGAGTACGGGGCGGAGGACGGCTTCCCCCGCCGACACGAGAACACCGCGGACTGGTTCCACGTCCCGTCCTGGCAGCGCGCCCCGCTGCCCCTGCGCACCGCCCCCGACCACAGCCGGCACTGGATGGTGCTCACCGACGGCCTGGGCGTGGGAGGGGCGCTCGCGCGACGGCTGCGCGAGGGCGGCGCCAGGGTCACCGAGGTGGCCGCCTCCGACGCCTGGACGGACGACGGCGACGGCCGGTTCACCGTCGATCCGGCCTCGGGCGCCGACCACGACCGGCTCCTGGCCGCCCTCGCCGACGGCCCGGACGGCGTGCCCACCCGCATCGTCCACTGCTGGAGCGTGACCGCGCCCGTGCGTGCGGACCGGAGCGACCCGGACACGGCTCTGCGGCTCGGCTTCGAGAGCCTGGTCCGCCTCACCACGTCCCTGTCCCGCCACGCCGACGGGGAGCCGCGCCGATTCTGGGTGCTCAGCAACGGGCTGCACTGCGTCACCGGCGACGAGGTCCTCGACCCGGCCAAGGCCGCCCTGCTCGGCCCCTGCCGGGTCATGTCCCGCGAGCTGCCGGACACGGCCTGCCGCAGCGTCGACATCGACTGCGGGCCTGCGCCCGACCCGCGGCTGGTCGACCGGCTGGCGGCGGAGCTGGCGAGCGAGCCCGCCCCCGGCACGGAGACCGTCGCCCACCGCGGCCCCCACCGCTGGGCGCAGCACTTCCTCCCCCACCCCCTGCCCCCGGCCCGCACGGTTCCGGGCGCGCGCAGGGACCGCGTCCACCTCATCACGGGCGGCACCGGCGGCCTGGGCCTGGCGCTGGCCGAGCACCTGGCGTCCGACGGGGCCCGCATCGTCCTGACCTCGCGTACCGGCCTCCCGCCCGCCGAGGAGTGGGGGGCCTGGCTCGACGCGGGCACGGGCGACCGCCGGACCACCGAGATCGTGCACCGCCTCAAACGGCTCCGGGACCGCGGCGCGCAGCTGCTCGTCGTCCGCGCCGACGTCACCGACCGGGACGCGATGCGCGCGGTCGTGGACGAGGCCGTCCGGCGCTGGGGCGGCGTCCACACCGTCTTCCACGCCGCCGGGCTGGCGGGCGGGGGCCTCATCCAGCTCAAGGACCTGCGCGAGGCCGCCGAGGTCCTGCGGCCCAAGGTCCGGGGCACGCTCGTCCTGGAGGAGGTCCTGGCCGGCCAGGACCTGGACCACCTGGTGCTGTTCGGCTCCAACGGCGCCAACATCGGCAGCGCCGGGCAGGTGGACTACTGCGCCGCGAACTGCTTCCTGGACGCCTTCGCACAGGACCGCGGCCGGCGGAGCCGGGTGGTCGCCATCGACTGGGGCGCCTGGAAGGACGTCGGCATGTCCGTCACCACGGCCCTGCCCTCCTCCGTGGAGCACAGCCGGCGCCTGCGCGTGGAACGGCTCGGCATGAGCGCACTCGAAGGACTGCGCGCGCTCGACACGGTCCTCGCGCACTCGGGCGAGCCGCAGGTCGTGGTCTCGCCCGCCGACCTGTCGGCGCTGTTCGCCGAGGCCCTGGCGGCGCGGCCCGCGACCGCACCGGTCCGGGACCCGGCGGCCGTTCCGAACGGGGCCGCCTCCGGACCGGCGGCTCCGGGGCCCGGCGCGGAGGCGGTGATCCGCGAGGTGTGGCAGGACCTGCTGGGCGTCGAGCGGGTCGGCGCCCAGGACAGCTTCTTCGACCTGGGCGGGGACTCCCTGATCGCCATCCAGCTGGTCGGCGCCGTCAACGCCCGGCTGGGCAGCAGGGTGACGCTGGGCGACCTCTACGAGGGGCTGACCGTCGCCCACCTGGCCGGGGTCGCCGCGCCGCCGGAGCCTGCCCGGGGCGGCGACGGCCCGCAGGACGGCACGGACGACGCGCTACGGGAACGCAGAGAGAACGCGCAGAAGCGGCGCCGGCACCAGCAGCGGCGCCGCAAGGCAAGGGGGCAGTGATGGCCGACGCGGCCGAGCCGGGGTCCGAGGACCTCCCGGAGCACGAGGGTGTCGCCATCGTCGGGATGGCCGGGCGCTTCCCGGGGGCAGCGGACCTGTCCGCGTTCTGGTCGAACCTGCGCGAGGGCGTGGAGTCGATCGGGCGACTGAGCGAGGAGGAGCTGGAGGCCGCCGGGGTGGACCCCGCGGTGTTCGGGCGCACCGACTACGTGCGGGCCGCGCCGCGCTTCGAGGGGATCGGCGAGTTCGACGCGGAGTTCTTCGGCTACACCGCCCGCGAGGCGAAGATGATGGACCCGCAGCACCGGCTGTACCTGGAGACGTCCTGGCAGGCGCTGGAGGACGCGGGCTACGACGCGGCCCGCCACGACGGCCGGATCGGGGTCTTCGGGGGCGCCAGCACGACGGCCTACCTCGACAACCTCATGGGCAACCTGGAGCAGGGCGAGAGGATCAAGGGGGAGAACGTCGGCCTCGCCTTCGAGCTGGCCTTCCTCACCAGCCGGGTCTCCTACAAGCTGGGCCTGCGCGGCCCGAGCTTCCCCGTCCAGACCGCCTGCTCCAGTGCGCTGGTGGCGGTGCACACCGCGTGCCAGAGCCTGCTCAACTTCGAGTGCGACATGGCCCTGTCCGGCGCGGTCTCCTACAAGGTCCCCGAGAACACCGGCTACGTGCACCAGGAGGGGTCGTTCCTGTCCCCGGACGGGCACGTGCGCCCCTTCGACGCCGACGCCCGCGGCACGGTGTTCGGCTCCGGTGTGGGCGTGGTGGTGCTCAAACGGCTGGAGGACGCGCTCGCCGACCGCGACACGGTCCACGCCGTCATCCGCGGATCGGCGGTCAACAACGACGGGGCGGTCAAGGCGAGCTTCACGGCGCCGACGGCGTCCGGCCAGGCGGAGGTGGTCACCGAGGCCCTGGCCGCGGCCGACGCCGATCCCGGGAGCATCGGCTACGTGGAGGCGCACGGCAGCGGGACCCTGATCGGCGACTCGATCGAGGTGCAGGCGCTGGCGCGGGCGCTGGACACCGACCGCCGCATCGGCCTGGGCACGGTCAAGGGCAACGTCGGCCACCTGGACGCCGCCGCCGGCATCGCCGGGCTGCTCAAGACGACGCTCGCCCTGGAGCACGGGGAACTGCCGCCCACGCTCAACCACCGCACGCCCAACCCCGACATCGACTTCGCCTCCACCCCCTTCCGGGTCATCACCGAGCTGACGCCCTGGCCCCGCGGCGAGCACCCCCGGCGGGCGGGCGTCAGCGCGTTCGGCTTCGGCGGCACCAACGCCCACCTCGTCCTCGAGGAGGCGCCCCCGGAGGAGCCCGGGGAACCGGCCGGCGCGGCCCCGCGCGGTACCGCGCTGCTGACCCTGTCGGCGCGCACCCCCGAGGCTCTGGAGGACCTCACCGACCGCATGGCCGCCCACCTGCGCCGACATGATCCCGACCTCACCGACGCCGGGTACACCCTCGCGGTCGGACGCCGCGAGTTCCCCCACCGGCGCACCGTCACCGGCCCCGACACCGGTGCTATCGCCACCGCCCTGGAGACACGCGACCCGGCCCACACCCACACGGCCCACACCGCACACGGGAGCACCCCGCTGGTCTTCCTGTTCAGCGGCCAGGGGTCCCAGCACCCGCGCATGGCCCACGGCCTCTACCGGGAGGAGCCGCACTTCCGCGCCACCGTCGACGAGTGCGCCCGGATCCTGCACCCCCTGCTCGACGCCGACATCCGCGACCTCCTCCTCACCACCCCCGACCCCGCACAGCTGGACCGGACCCGCTGGACCCAGCCCGCCCTGTTCGTCCTGGAGTACGCCCTGGCCCGGCTCTGGCTCCACTGGGGCGCCGCCCCCACCGGCATGCTCGGCCACAGCCTCGGCGAATGGACCGCCGCCACCCTCGCCGGGGTCTTCACCCTGCCCGACGCCCTGCGCCTGGTCGCCCTGCGCGGACGCCTCATGCAGGACCAGGCCCCCGGAGCCATGCTCAACACCATGGCCGACCGGGACGAGGTGGAGAAGGCCCTGGGCCCCGGGCTCTCCCTCGCCGCGCACAACGGTCCCCGGGACTGCGTGGTCTCCGGCCCGAGGGAGGCGCTCGACGCCTTCGCGCAGACCGCCCGCGAACACGGGTGGCCCACCCAGCCCCTGACGACCTCCCACGCCTTCCACTCCGAGCTCATGGCCCCGATGGTCGAGGAGTTCACCGCGGCCGTGGCCGCCGCCGAACGGCGCCCCCCGGCCCTGCCCTTCGTCTCCAACCTCACCGGCGACTGGATCACCCCCGAACAGGCCCAGGACCCCCGCTACTGGGGACGGCACATCCTGGCCACCGTCGAGTTCGCCGCCGGGGTCCTCACCGCAGCCGCCTCACCCCACACCACCCTGCTCGAGGTCGGCCCCGGCCAGACCCTGCGCAGCCTCGCCCGGCGCGTCCTGAACGGGCACGAGCACCCGGCGACGACCCTGAACAGCCTGCCCCACAAGCGCGACCCCCGCACCGCCGTCCAGACCCTGCACCAGACCCTCGGACAGCTCTGGCTCCACGGCACCACACCCGACTGGGACGCCTACCACGCCGACCGCAACCCCCGCCGCATCCCCCTGCCCACCCACCCCTTCCACCGCAGGAAGCACTGGCTCGAGAAAGCGGAGCCCCAGGCGGCCGAGGTGCGGGGCAGCGGCCCGCACCCGCTGCTCGACCGGGAGCTGCTGCGCTCGATGGGGCAGTCGGTCTTCGCCACCGAGTTCGCCACGGAGCGGCACTGGGTGCTGTCCGAGCACATGATGTCCGGCGAGGCGATCGTCCCGGGCACCACCTACCTGGAGATGGCCCGCGCGGCGGCCACCCTCCACCTGGGACGCCCCGTCACGCGGATCCGGGACGTGACGTTCCTCGTCCCACTGCTCGTCCAGGAGAATGCCCCCCGCACGGTCCACACCACCGTCCGGGAGACCGGACAGGACGAGGCCGAGTTCACCGTCGCCAGCCTCTCCCCGCACGGCGGGCACTGGACCGAGCACGTCCGCGGGACCGTCGGTGTCCGCGCGCTCGACGCACCGCCCGTCCAGGACACGGCCGCGCTGCACGAGCTGTGCTCCCTGGAGACCGTGGACGTCGGCGCCCGCCAGGACGGGCACCGGGTCATGGAGTTCGGCGAACGGTGGACGGGCAGCCTGCGCACCGTGCGGGTCGGCGTCCGCGCCGCCCTGGGCCGCCTCGACATGCCCGAGCGGTACCGGCCGGAGTGCGGGGACCACGCCCTGCACCCCGCACTGCTCGACCTGGCCACGGGTTTCAGCGGGCTCGCCCTGCGGGACGGGGCCGGGCAGCAGGACGGCCCGGACCCGGCCGCGGACTTCTTCCTCCCCGTCGGCTACGACGAGCTGCTCGTCCACGCGCCCGTCCCCGCCACCGGCCTGAGCCTGGTCCGCACGCGCCCGGAGGCCGACAACGCCGAGGTCCGCAGGGCCGACGTCCTGATCTGCGACGACGACGGAACCACCTGCGTGGAGATCCGCGGCTTCACCGCCAAGCGCGTGGCCGACCCCCGGCGGACCGTCGCACGGCTGCGCCCGCACACGCGCCACCACGCGCTGCGCTGGCGGCGCGCGACCGAAGCCCTGGAGCCCCGCGACGCACCGGGTTCGGTCCTGGTCGTCTCCGAGCGCGCGGGCCGGGGCAGCGCCCTGGCCGCGGAACTGCGCTCCCGGGGCGTGCACGTGTCCGAGGCGGAGCTCACCGGCGCCCGGAGCGCCCCGGGCGGCGGCGTCCACGGAGTCGAACCGACCCCCGACGGGTTCGACAGGCTGCTGGACGCCCTCCGGGAGAGGCCGCCGGAGGAGGTCGTGCACGTGGCCGCCCCGGCGGACGGCCCCTGCGACGGCCCCGCGGAGCTCGCGGACCGCCTCGACCACGGCGTGCACAGCATCTTCCACCTGGTGCGCCGCCTGTGGGAGCGCGGCGGCGTCCCCGGCCGGTTCAGCGTCGTGGCGCCCCGCGTGGCCAGGGTGACCGGCCGGGAGGAGGCCACCGCCCCCGTGCACGCGACCCTCTTCGGCCTGGCGAAGGTCATCGGCATGGAGAGCGAGGGGACCGAGGTCCTGTGCGTCGACACCGACGGGGACACCGGCCCCGGGCCCGTCTGCGACCTCCTGCTCGCCCGGCGCACCCCCACCGTCGTCGCCCTGCGCGCGGGAGTGCGCCACGTCGCCGAACTCGTCCCGGTCGACCTGCGCGACACCCCTGCGCAGGACCCCCTCCCCGAGAACGGGGTCCACGTCATCACCGGCGGCCTGGGCGGCCTGGGCCTGGCCACCGCGCGCCACCTGAGCCGTACCGTGCCCGGGGTGCGCCTGGCCCTGGTCAACCGCACCGGGCTCCCCCCGCGCGAGGAGTGGGACGGCGTCCCGGCCGACGACACCCGGCTCCTGGACCGGATCCGGGCCGTGCGCGAGCTGGAGGAGCACGGGGCCCGGGTCCGCAGCTACAGCGGCGACGTCGCCGACCCGGAGCGGATGGCCGAGATCGTGCGGCTCGTCCGGCAGGAGCAGGGGCCGATCTCCTGCGTGCTGCACGCCGCGGGGATCGCGGGCGACGGCTTCCTCTTCCGCAAGGACGAGCGGACCTTCCGGCGCACCCTGGCCCCCAAGGTGCTCGGCGCCGCGGTGCTCGACCTGGTCACCCGGGACGACCCGCCCGCGTGCATGGTGCTCTTCGGATCGACGGTGTCGGTCTTCGGAGCCGCCGGGCAGTCCGACTACACGGCCGCCAACAGCTACCTCGGCCACTTCGCCGAGGAGCGCGCCGCGCGGGGCCTGCGCACGGTCACGGTCGACTGGAGCGACTGGAGCGAGACCGGGATGGCCTTCGACCACGGGGTCGAGGAGGACCGGGGCTTCTTCCGGTCCCTGACCACCGCCGACGCGCTGAGCAGCTTCGAGGAGGTCATGGCCCACGCCCGCGGCAACGTCATCGTGGGCGAGGTCAACTACGCGCGCCTGGGCGGGCCCGGCGCGGGGGGCCTGGACGAGCTGCTGCGGCGCGCGCCCTTCGTGCTCTCCCCGCCCGTGCGGACCGCCCTGGCCGCGGCGCGCGGCGCCGCCCGCCGGGAGGGGGCGCCGCAGGCCCCCGCCGCGGGCGCCACCCTGTTCGGCAGGCAGGACGGCGCCTACACCGACACCGAACGGGCCCTCGGCGACATCTGGGCGCGCGAGCTCGACCTGACCGACGTCAACGTCCACGACAGCTCCTTCGCCCTGGGCGTCGACTCGCTGTCCGCGCTGCGGATCGCCCAGAGCATCCAGAAGTCCCTCGACGTCAGGGTGTCGATGGTCGACCTGTTCCGCTTCACCACGGTCGCGGACCTGGCCGCCCACCTCGACGGCGAGGACGACCAGGACTGAACCACATCCCTGCTCCCCCATCCCGAACCAGGAAAGGCGGTACCGCGTGAGTGTGCGCACCGTGGGCGTGATCGGCGCCGGCACCATCGGGCGCGGCGTGGCCCAGGCCTTCGCCGAGGCGTCGTTCGACGTGGTCCTCGTCGACGTCTCCCAGGCACAGATCGACAGCGCGATCAGCCAGATCGGGCGCGACCTGCTCGTCAACGGCATGCTGAGCGGCCGGACCCCGTCGGAGCCCCCCGAGGACGTGCTGGCACGCATCCGGACCGGCACCGGGCTCGCGCCGATGGCGGAGGCCGACTTCGTCGTGGAGAACGTGACGGAGGACTGGGACGTCAAACGCGGGGTCTACGAGGAGATCGACTCCCTGTGCCGCCCCGGCGTGGTCTTCGGCGTCAACACCTCGGCCGTGCCCATCACCCGGGTGGGGTCGGTGACCGGACGCGCTCCCGAGATCCTCGGACTGCACTTCATGAACCCCGTGCCGCTGATGGACACGGTCGAGGTCGTCCAGGGGCACTTCACCTCCGAGCAGACCCTGGACACGGCGCTGGGCCTGCTCAAGGACCTCGGCAAGGAGGGGATCGTCGTCCAGGACGCCCCCGGCTTCATCACCAACCGCGTCCTGATGCTGACGATCAACGAGGCGATCTTCTGCGTGCAGGAGGGGATCGCCTCGGCCGAGGACGTCGACAAGATGTTCCGCGGCTGCTTCGGCCACAAGATGGGGCCGCTGGAGACCGGCGACCTCATCGGCCTCGACACGATCCTCAACTCGATCACCGTCCTGCACGACAGCTTCCGCGACAGCAAGTACCGCCCGGCCCCGCTCCTGCAGAAGATGGTCGACGCCGGCCTGCTCGGCCGCAAGAGCGGCCAGGGCTTCCACACCTACTGACCCCCTTCCGACCCCCGACAGGAGACACGGACATGACGACCGAGAACGCACGAGAGCGCATCCACACGTTCCTGCGCGAGCACACCGGCGGGCAGCCGCTGGCCGACACCGACGACTTCTTCGCCCTGGGCTACGTCAACTCCCTGTTCGCGATGCAGCTCGCCGCCTTCGTCGAGAAGGAGTTCGCGCTGACGCTCGGCCCGGACGACATGGACTTCGACAACTTCCGCACGGTGAACGGGCTCGTCCGCCTGGCCACGTCCAGGACGAGCGCGCAGAGCTGACTCCGACGCGCACCGGTACCCCCGCCCCCGCGCGTCCTCCCCGCTTCCGAACGGCGAGTAAGGCACCCCCGTGAACCACACGCACCGCAACGACCAGCCGCCGGCCCCGGCCCGCGGCGGCCCCACACGCGTCGCCCTGCACACCCCCGTCCCCGGGGCGCTGGGGCCGGAGATCGAGAGGCGGCTGTACTTCGTGTCCCCGCGGATCTCCGGTTTCGCGCTGGTCGGGGACGGCGACACGGTGACGGCGGTGGACCTGACCACCCGCGCGCCCTGCGAGGAGGAGGGGCTGGAGGCCAAGGTCAACCGGATGGTCGACAACGACGTGCGCCCGCAGATGCCGACCCGGCCCAAGTCCGTGTGGACCTCGCCGCACGAGCGCGCCGCGGACGGCGACACGTTCGAGCGCCTGGCCGCGGCCGGAGCGGTCGCCGAGGTCGGCGAGGGCCAGGTCGCCGTCGGCGAACCCCTGCTGTCCCTGTTCGCCTACTTCGACCGCGCGGTCCTGGGGATCCTGGCGCAGGACCACTCCGCACGCGAGTTCCGGTACCCGACGCTGATCAGGACCTCGACCCTGGAGAGGGCCGGGTACTTCACGTCCTTCCCCCAGCACCTGATGTTCGTCACGCGGCTGCACAACGACATCGACGTCTACCGGTCCTTCCAGGAGTCCTACCCCCGGACGGGCATCGGCCCCTCGGTGCTGCAGTCGTGCGGGAACGTGGACTACTGCCTGCCGCCGACCATGTGCTACCACACCTTCGCCCAGTACGGCGGGCGGGCGCTGGAGGGCGAGGGCCTGCACGTGGTCACCTCCCGCGGCAAGTCCTTCCGGTTCGAGGCGGGCTACTCCACCACCCTGGAACGGCTCTGGGACTTCACCATCCGGGAGATCGTCTTCCTCGGGTCGCGCGAGGACGTCGCCCGGGCGCGGGAGCGCTACATGCGCAAGGTCTTCGCCTTCCTCGAGGAGCTCGGCCTGAGCGGCTGGTGCGAGGTGGGCAACGACCCCTTCTTCAGCGGCTCCGACACCTCCGCGCGGATCTGGTCGCAGCGCCTGCAAGAGCTCAAGTACGAGCTGCGGCTCCCCGTCGGCCCCGACCGCAGCATCGCGGTCGGCTCGTTCAACTTCCACGACGACCTGTTCGGCCGCGCGTTCGACATCACCCGCGGGGAGGGGCCCGCCCACAGCGGGTGCGTCGGGTTCGGCCTGGAACGGCTCGTGTTCGCCTTCCTGAGCCAGTTCGGGACCGACGAGCAGGACTGGCCGGACCCGGTCCGTACGGGCGTGCGCGCCGCGGGCGGGATCTGAGATGGGCGCCACCGGCACCGGCGGTGCCCGACCGCCCCGCGACCGGGTGCAGGACCTCCTCTGCTCCCTGTTCTCCCAGGTCCTCGGGGTGGAGTCGGTCTCCGTGAACGACTCCTTCCTCGACCTGGGCGGGCACTCGCTCCTGGCCACCAGGCTGACGACGCGCATCCGGGCCGTCCTGGGCGTGGACCTCCCCGTGCGCGCGGTCTTCGACGCCCCCACCGTCGCCGAGCTCGCCGAGCGGCTGGGAGAGGCCGGCCAGGACCCGCGCCCGCCGCTGGGCCCGGCCGAGCGGCCCGAGGAGATCCCGCTCTCGTACACGCAGCGGCGGCTGTGGTTCCTCAACCGCCTGCACGGCGGCGCGGGCAACTACAACATGCCCATGGCCTACCGGCTGCGCGGCGAGCTGGACGTCGCGGCGCTGCGCCGGGCGCTGGAGGACCTGGTGGCCCGCCACGAGAGCCTGCGCACCGCCTACCCGGACTGGGACGGGCGGCCCCAGCAGATCGTGCTCGACCCCGGGGAGGCCCCGGTCGGCCTGGAGGTCGACCGCGTCCGCGAGGAGGACCTCGCCCGGATCCTGACCGCGGAGTCCGGCCACCTCTTCGACCTGACGGCGCAGACCCCGCTGCGCGCCCGGCTGCTGCGCCTGGGCGAACGCGAGCACGTGCTGCTGCTGGTGGTGCACCACATCGCCTGCGACGGCTGGTCGCTGGCGCCGCTGGTCCGCGACATCGGCGCCGCCTACTCCGCCCGCAGGGCCGGCGCGGAACCGCCCTGGCCCGACCTCGCGGTCCAGTACGTCGACTACACCCTGTGGCACCGCGAGCTGCTCGGCTCACCGCAGGACCCGCAGAGCCCGCTGAACCGGCAGACCCGCTTCTGGTGCGAGGAGCTGGAGGGGCTGTCCGACCGGCTGGAGATCGACGCGACCGGCCCCCGGCCGGCGGTGCCCTCGCACCGGGGCGGCCGGGTCCCCGCCCGCGTCCCCGCCCGCACCCACCGCGCACTGCAGGAACTGGCGCGCTCCACCGGCACCAGCGTGTTCATGGTGGTGCAGGCGACGCTGGCCGCGCTGCTGACGCGCAGGGGCGCCGGCACGGACATCGCCATCGGCACCCCGACCGCGGGCCGCACCGACGAGACGCTGGACGACCTGGTCGGCTTCTTCGTCAACACGCTCGTCCTGCGCAACCGGACCGACGGCGACCCGACCTTCCGCGAACTGCTCTCCCAGACGCACGGCAGGTGCCTGGCCGCCTTCGCCCACCAGGACGTGCCCTTCGACCACCTGGTGCAGGCGCTCGCCCCGCAGCGCTCCCCCGCCTGGCACCCGCTCATCCAGGTCATGCTCGCCTTCCAGAACACTGCCGCCGCCGACCTGGAACTGCCCGGGCTGACGGTGGAGCGCGAACCCGTGGAGGAGGGGATCACCCGCTTCGACCTGCGCTTCGAGCTGATCGAGGACTTCACCGACGACAGGACCCCCGCTGGGGTGGACACCAGCCTCACCTACGCCCGCGACCTGTACACCCACCAGGACGCAGAGAAGCTCACACAGGACTTCCTGGACCTGCTGGAGGCCGCGGCCTCCACCCCCGACCTGCGCATCAGCGAGCTGGGCCGCGAGGGCGCCCGGCAGGCCCCGGACACCGGCAGGCCGGCCGCGGCCGTCGCACAGGCGCCGAACGTGGCCTTCGTGTGCTCCCCCTACGGCCAGCAGTGGGCGGGCATGGCACGCGAACTGCTCCGCACCGAACCGGTCTTCCGCTCGGTGCTGCGCGAGTGCGACGCCGAGCTGGCCCGGCACACCGGCTGGTCCCTCCTGGAGGAGCTCCACCTCGACGAACCGCACATCCGGTCCGGGGACGTGGGGGTGATGCAGCCCCTGCTGTGCGCCGTCCAGATCGGCATCGCCGCCTGGCTCGAGGACGCGGGCGTGAGGCCGGGCGCGGTCGCGGGCCACAGCCTCGGCGAGGTCGCCGCCTGCGTCATCGCCGGCGTCCTCGACGTCCCGGACGCCATGCGGCTGATCCACCACTACAGCGACCAGCAGCGCCGCGTCGCCGGCCGCGGCAGCGGCATGGCGGTCTTCGAGCTGTCGGCCGCGGAACTCGTCGCCCACCTGGACGCCCGCGGATCGACGGTGGAGGTGGCCGCCCACAACGGCCCCAGGACCACCGTGCTGGCCGGGGACGGCGCCGAACTGCGGGCCGTCGTCGCCGACTTCCAGGCCCGCGACGTGCTGTGCGCGATGGTCCGCGTCGACCTGCCCGCGCACAGCCCGGCCATCGGCCCGGTCATGGACGACCTCGAACGGGCCGTGGGAGAGCTCCGCCCCCGGCCGGGACGGCTCCCCATGATCTCCTCGGTCACCGGGCGGGAACTGGAGTGGCAGGAGGCCACCGCGGCCTACTTCGCACGCAACCTGCGGCACACCGTCCTGCTGGCGGAGGCGACCGAGCTGCTCCTGGCCGAGCACGACGTCCTGGTCGAGATCAGCGCACACCCCGTCCTGGCCCCCGCACTGGAACAGAGCGTGCGGGCGCACGGCGGCCGGGCCACCGTCCTGACCACCATGCGTCAGGGCCCCGACGACCGCACCGGCCTCGTCCAGGCCCTGGAGAACCTCGAAAAGCTGGGGGTGCGCGTCCGCCGCGACACCCCTCCCCCGCCGGCCTGACCCCGAACCGCACCGGCCGACCGCCCGCAACGGCGCCGCCCGCCCGCGCCCGCCACCGGAAGAGCCGGCGCCCGACCACCCGATCCTTCTCGCGCAAAGGACCTCCATGCCCGTGGACGCCGACGCCTCCGCCCCCTCCCCCGCCTTCGCCCTGACCTGCCTCCTGTGCGGATGGCAGTGCGAACCGCAGTTCACACTGCGCTGCGAACGATGTACGGGCGCGCTCGACCCCCGCCTGGACCTGGACGGCGCCGCCCCGCGCGAGAGCGGCCGACCGGAACTGGCCTACCAGGACTTCCTGCCGGTCGAGCCGCGGTTCCTCCCCGCGGCGGGGATCAGCGTGCGCACGCCCTGCCGCCCCGCCCCCGAGCTCGGCGCCCTGCTGGGCCTGCCCAACCTCTGGGTCAAGGACGAGTCCCGCCAGCCGACCGGAACCACCAAGGACCGGCTCGCCTCCGTGGTCCTGGCCGTGTTCCGGCAGTTCGGCATCGAGGAGTGGGTGGCCTCCAGCACCGGCAACAGCTCCACGTCCCTGGCCCGCGCCGTCGAGCACGACGGCTCGATGCGCGCGCACTTCTTCTGCGGCCGCGAGTTCGCGGGCGACCACCGCGCCGAACCCGGCGAACGCACCCCCCTCACCGTCGTGGACGGCAGCTACGCGGAGGCCAGCCGCGCCGCGCAGCGCTTCGCCGAGGAGAACGGGCTCGTGTGGGAGGGCGGCTTCTTCAACTGGGCCCGCCGCGAGGGCCTGAAGCTGACCTACCTGGAGGCCTTCGACTCCATGGACGTCCAGCCCGACGTCGTCGTGCAGGCCGTCAGCAGCGGCATGGGGATGCTGGCGGCGCGCAAGGGCGCCGAGGAGTACGTGGCGACCGGACGGCTCACCGCGGTGCCCCGCATGCTGATGGTCCAGCAGGACACCTGCGCGCCCATGGCCAGGGCATGGCGGGAGGGGCGCGAAGAGCTCACCGAGGACGACGTGGTCAAGGACCCCGCCGGCCTCGCCCGCGCCATCCTGCTGGGCGACGCCCGGGCCACCTACCCGTACATGAGGGACGTCGCCGCCGGCACCGGCGGCGGCATCGTCGAGGTCGGCCAGGAGGAGCTGGTCGAGGCGCGCACACTGCTCCACAAGGTGGAGGGGCTGGAAGTGTGCCACTCCTCCGCCGCCACCGTCGCCGCCCTGCGCAACGAGGCGGCGGCCGGACGCCTCACCCCCGACCAGGTGGTCCTGGCCAACCTGACCGGCGGAGACGACCCCCGCACCGCACGCAGACCCGACTAGCGCGCCGCCCGCGGACCGCAGCGGGCGGACCCGGACCACCGACCCACAGAACCGCACCACGCCGAGGACCCCGTTGACACTCACACACCTCACCAAGCACCAGTCCGACCGCCTCGGCGGGTTCCGCGCCTTCGCCGACGAACACCTGGCCCCCCTCGCGGACGGTTTCGACGCCGAGCAGACCCTCTCCCCCGAGGTGGTCGCCCTGCTCGCGGAGCGGGGATACCTCGGGGCCACCGTCCCCGAGGCGCTCGGCGGCGCGGGCATGCCCATGGTCGAGTACGGACTGCTCTCGGAGCAGCTCGGCCGCGCCTGCCAGACCGTGCGCAACTTCGTGGCGTGCCAGGACATGGTCGCGCTGTCCCTGGCCAGGTGGGGCACCCCGGAACAGCGGGACCGGTGGCTGGGGCGCATCGTCTCGGGCGAGGTCACGGCCGCGTTCGCCCTGACCGAACCCGGTGTGGGCAGCGACGCCAAAGCGGTCGCGACCACCGCGACCCGGGACGGCGAGGAGATCGTCCTGCGGGGCGCCAAGAAGTGGATCAGCTTCGCGCAGACCGCCGACCTCTTCCTCGTGTTCGCCTCGCTCGAGGGACAGCACACCGCCTTCCTCGTGGAGCGCAACACCCCGGGCCTGTCCGTGGAGCCCGTCCGGGGGCTGATGGGCCTGCGCGGATCGCTGCTGGGCCGCATCACCCTGGACGACTGCCGCATCCCCTCCGCCCGACTGCTCGGCAGGGCCGGGATGGGACTCGCCTTCGTCGCCTCCAACGCCCTCGACCTGGGCAGGTACAGCACCGCCTGGGGCGCGGTGGGCCTGGCACAGGCCTGCCTGGAGGAGTCCGCCCGGTACGCGGGCCGGCGCGTGCAGTACGGGACCGAGATCGCCAACCACCAGCTGGTCCAGCAGATGCTCGCCGACATGGCCACGGACACCATGGCGGCACGGCTGCTGTGCCACCACGCCGGGGTCAGCGTGGAACAGGGCGACCCCGACGCCGTGCACCACACCCTCATGGCCAAGTACCGGAGCTCGACCGTGGCGGTGCGGGCGGCCGACCACGCGGTCCAGATCCACGGGGCGCAGGGCATCGGCGCCGAGGCGCCCGTGCAGAGGTACTACCGGGACGCCAAGGTGCTGGAGATCATCGAGGGCACCTCCCAGATCCAGCAGACCCTGCTGAGCGCCTACGCCATGAAGGCGGCCCGCTCATGAGCGCGCGGACCGGGCCGCTCACGCACGGCCAGCTCTCCGTCCTGCGCTCCCTCGCCGTGCACGGCCCCGGCGCACAGGCGGTCGCGAACCTGACCAGCGCCTGGGAGGTGCCGTTCGGGGTCGGGACCGCCCAGGTCATGGACGCCTGGCTGCGCCTGGTCGAGGCCCACGAGGGCCTGCGGAGCTCGTACACGGCCGAGGGAACCCCCGCCCAGCGCGTACACCCCTTCGAGCCGTCGCAGGTCCCGGCGGTCGAACTGGCCGAGGACACCGCGGCCGCCGCGCTGGGACTGGCCGCCGGGTACGCGGCCGAACCGATCCCGGTCGACGCGGGCCGGCCCTGGCGCGCGGCCGTGGCCACCTTCGAGGGCGAACCCCTCTACCTGGTGACCGCCATCCACCACGTCGCGGCGGACAACGCCGCGCTGGCCGTCCTGGAGGAGGACTTCGGCCGCCTCCTCCAGGGGCGGGACCCCGAGCCCGGGCCCCAGCCCCTGGAGCTGGCGCTGGCACAGCGGGAGCGCCCGGAGGCCGGCGAGCGGAGCCTGCGCCACTGGGCGGGGGTCTGGAAGGACCTGGGGGACCGCGATCCGGCCGACACCAGCAGGCGCCGCCGGGCCTCGGTCTACAGCCTGGAGGGCCTGGCCGCCGCGCGGAAGCTCTCGGAGGACCTGCGGGTGTCGGTCCAGTCCGTGCTGCTCGGCGTCGGCGCCCTGGCGGTCTCCCGGTTCGAGGCGCGCGACAGGCCCACCTTCGCGCTGATGGCCGCCAACCGGGTCGACGAGCGCTGGGCAAGGGTGGTCGGCTCGCTCAACCAGTACGCCCCGGTGACCGTGGCCGTCGACGAGGACGCCCACCCCCTGGACTTCCTCAAGGCCACCTACGTGCAGTGCCTGTCGGCCTACATGCACGGCTCCTACGACGTCGACGCGCTCGCGGCGCGGCTGCGCGACCAGGGAGAGCCCGACCCCGAGCCGACCGGCTTCGCCAGGCACTTCAACTTCCTGGGCGCGGTGGACGCGGAGCCCGCGCCGGGTTCCCCCCTGCTGACCGGGGCCCAGTGGCGCGGGTCCGGCCAGCGCACCGGCGCGAACCTGCACCTGGCGATCGCCGTGGGCGAGGGGGTGCTGATCGGCGTGGGGGCCAGCGAGCGCCTCATGCCCGGCGACGGCCCGGCCAGGACGGCCGCCGCCATCGAGGCCGGACTGATCGGCATCGCCGAGGGGTCCGCCCAGACCCTGCGGGAGGTGAGCCTGGACCCGGTGCGGCAGGTGTGAGAAGCGCGGCCCGCCCCCACCTCGGGCGGGCCGTCAGCCGGTCCGGCCGCCGAGGATCGCGCGGACCGCCTCCGCGATGTTCGCGGCACTGGTGAAAACCTCGGGCGTCAGGAACTCGTCCGGGAATTCGATATCGAACTCGCCTTCGATCGCCACCATGACGGAGATATTGGACAGGGAATCCATCCCGGCGGCCCAGAGGTCCGATTGCGGGGTCAGCTGTTCGGTGTTCCTGAAACCGGGAAGACCGGATATAACGACGCCAAGGACTTCCTCATCGGTAATAGCACGAACATCGGATCCCATGAATCGACCGCCCAACCCTCTGTGCTCCCGGCATTTCGAGTGAACAGTACTGAGCGGCCCGCAGAACTGTCAACAGCCCTTCCTCGGGGAAACAGGACTGACGAAAGGACTTCGTGCCGGGCCGTCCTCGCGCCGTCGGCAGGGACCCGCACACGTGGGGGTCGCCGGTTCTCCGTGCCCCTCCCCGTGAGGGGGCGCGGCGGCTCCCCGACCGTGGACACGGCGGAGGACGGACCGCGGGAGCGACCGCTCCCCACCCGCACGCGCGCGAACCGCGGCCGTCGGATCCCGCACCCGCTAGTGTCCGTGGACCGCCGAGAGGGCCAGGTCCACGAGCGAGTCCTGGACCGTGCGCAGGTACCGTTCCGCGAGTTCGGGCGGCAGAAAGGCCGTGTCGACGAGGCATGAGAGGCTGCGCGGATGCGAGGAGAGGAGGAACTGGATCTTCTCCTCGCTGTGTTCGAACAGCCATCGGAACCGGGCGTTCCCGGCGTCGGCGAGAAGCTCCGCGGCGGGGATGTCCTCCGCTTCCGCCGGCCCGCCCCCCGGTTTGCCGATGTAGTTGATCGTGGCGTTCGAACGCGCGGGGGGCACGGCCTCCTCCCTGATGCGGCGCATTTCCGGAGGCCAGTAGTAGGGGCACCGCAGCATCGAGACCGCACTGCGCTGCACCTCGCCCGCTATGTCGGGCAGCTCCCGGTCCAGACGGCGCAGCACGAGCGGGAGCTCCTGTGAGTAGTGCCCCACGGCGGTCTGCGTCCTGGCGTCGTAGCGGTTGAGGGTCCGCAGCGAGAAACCGAACTCCGTCACCCCGCAGAGCCGGTGCAGGGTGATCGCCGCGACGGCGATGAGGACCGACGAGGCGCTGACGCCCAGGTGCCGGGCCAGGAGGCGGGCGGCCTTGTCGGGCGCCTGCGAGAGGAGCTCGCCCATCCAGTAGCGGTTCGGCTGGGGCCGCACTCGCGCGGAATCGGGGAAGGGGCCCGCGGGGACGTCGGCCAGGCTCTCACGCAGGAATCTGTGCGCCCGCTCGAGCTTGCGCCGACCGGCGGGTGATTCCTCGTACGCGAGCTGGTCCAGTGGCTGCCACGGGTCGGCGGGAAGGACGTCGTCGGGGTGCTGTCCTTCGAGGAGCCTGCCGGTCTGCTCGACGAGGAGGCGAAGGCCCCAGATGTCGACGACGATGTGCGAGAGGACGAGGACGAGGACCCGGGGGGCTCCCTCCTGGGTGACCACCGAGAACCTGACCGGCAACTCGGTGTCCAGGCAGAACCGCTCGCCCGCGCTCGCCCGCGCGGTCTCCTCCGCCACCCGCTCGGCGTCCTCCTCCGTGTCGATCACCGCCACGGGGATCGTCCCCCGCGCGTGCGCCTGTTGGACGGGCTCCCCCTCCTCGTCCACGGTGTACAGGGTGCGCAGCGAGGCGTGGCGTTCCACCAGTGCGCGGACCGAGCGAAGGACCACCTCGAGCTCCGTGCCACCGGGAACGTCCAACAGGAGCTCCGAGTTGAGGTGCTCGTCGTTCGGGGCGAGGTCGGCGATGATGTCCCAGATGAAACGCTGACCGCAGGTCAGCCTGCCGTACTGCGGATCTGCGCCGCCCCACGCCTCGAAGGGGATGTCGGCGCGGCGGTCGGCGACCATGGTGGACCCTCTTCCGTCGGAGCGGGTGTCTCGTCAACGAGCGCTGCGGGGACCGGCGTTCGGACTTCGTTCGAAACCCGCCGTTGCCCTGCCTTCGAAAAAGCAGGACACCGGATTCCCGAAAATAATGCTTGCGGAGAATTCTAGCAGTTCCATCCGAAATTTCCAGGCCTTTCTCCCGACAAGACGCACCGCCGCTTCCCGAACACTCCCGCAATGCGTGGGGCAGCATAGAGCAGTCGGGGAGGCGTCAACGGCGAGAGGGGCGCAATGGCCACGGACGAATACCGGGGCCGAATTCGCAGAGTTACGGTTCCGGGGTCGGCCCGATCCCGGACGGACGCCCTTCGAACAGTTCGGGGCGGCACCGCACGGGTCTGTGCCGAGCACGGACAGGGCGGCGAGCTGGCAGACACCGCCCAGGACAGTTTCCTTTTCGGTGAGCGGTGACGTTCGCGCTGGTCATGGGAGGACGATCACGGCCAGCGGGCCGGTGCACGCCGCCTACGGCCCCCACCGGATCGTTTCCTGCCGGGTGTGATGGAGGCTCCGGCGTGTACCGGCTCCGGTGCGCGAGGCGGCGGTGGCCGGAGGAACCCCCAGAGCCCTCAAGGCAACACGGCACTCACAGCGTGTGATCACGCCAGGCGCAGGGCACCTCGCAGGGCCTTCGAGATGAGCTCTTACGCGGGAAGAGACCGGGACCCGGGGCCCGGGACGGCGCGTGCCGGGAGTCGTCGGAGAACGCCACCCGGCACGACCGGACGCCACCGCTCAGGCGCCGCGCTTGCCCCACTCGATGGCGGGGCAGGTGTCCATCACCATCGGCACTGCGGCCTCCCGCGTGCGCTGGAACGCCTCCTCGTCGAGGACGCCGAGCTGGAACCACACACCGCCGGCGCCGATCGCGACGGCCTGGTCGGCGAACTCGCCGGCCGCCTCCGAACGGCGGAAGACGTCGACGACGTCGATGGTGCCGACGGCGGCGGCCGCGTCGGCCAGCGTCGCGTAGGCCCTCTCCCCGAGGACCTCCTCACCCGCGGCGGCGGCCCCGGGGTGGACCGGGACGATCCGCTTGCCCCTGGCCTGCAGCAACTCTGCGATCCGGTAGGCGGTACGCCCCTGGTCGTTCGACAGGCCGACGACGGCCCAGGTCCGGGTGTCGTCGAGGAGGTGGTCGATGGTCTTCGGGTCCAGCCACGGCTCGGTCATGTTCGTGGAGAACATCCCCGGCGTGCCACCGATTCCCGCGCCCCGGCTCGGGCCCCGGGAGAGCGGTGGACGCAGCTGAAGGGCGGGGGCGACGGCGCACCCCCGCCCCCACGTGGCCGGGGTACAGGCGTCAGGGCTTCACAGCGATGGTCACCTGTTCGGTGACGCCGTTCACCGTGACGGCGAGGTCGACCGTCCCCTCCCCCAGCGCGCTGAACCGGCCCGTCGCCGGGTCGAACGCGGCGACGTGGTCGGCCCCGGCATCCCCGGCCGGGCCGATGTGGACGCCGTCGGAACCGGACCAGTCCGCGCTCACCGGGTAGAGGACCGGCACCGCGGTGCCGTCGTTGTCCACCGTCGCGGTGACCTCGACCTCTTCACCGACACCCACCGAGGCCGGCGCCTCCAGTACCAACCCGTCCACGTGGGGGCGCAGCTCGGTCGCCACCCAGTCCTCCGCGGGATCGCCGCCGGTGTCCACACCCCACAAGGACCAGCCGGTGAAGCCGCCGTCCGCGGGACCGGCCGAGGGGTTCTTGCCGACGTTGCCGTTGATGACGTAGGGCACGCCGTCCACCCGGTCCGCGTGGAACACGCCGACGTGCGCGCCGATGAACGCCGCGCCCTTGCCGCTCCCGGACTGGAACTCGGCCAGCCAACCCTCGACGGTGACCGCCTCCTTGCGGTCCGACAGCTCGCTCGCCCGGGTCGGCAGCGGATCGCGCAGGGGCACGTGCTGGGCCACCACGACCGACGACACGGCGGGGTCGTCGGCCGCGCGGTCGAGCTCTTCGCGCAGCAGCGGCAGCTGCGACCAGTCGCCCGCCCGATAGGAGAACCGCGCCGTGTCCAGGAAGATGAACCTGGTGCCGTGGTGGTCGACCACGTGCCGGGTCTCCCCGAACGCCTCCCGGAAGTTGTCCAGCGTGCCCTCGGACACCTCGTGGTTGCCCGGCACGTAGTAGTAGGGCAGCTCGCCCTCCAGCTCCTCGTCGAGGATGCGCCGGGCCAGCGCGAAGTCCTCCGGGGCGGCCTCGTCGACCAGGTCGCCGTTGATGACGAGGAACTCGGCGTCACTGGCCCGGATCTCGCGGAGCGCACGCCGTGTCTGGGCGACGATCCCGCTGTCCGGGGCACGGGCGACGAACTGGGCGTCGGACAGGACGGCGAACCGCCAGTCCTGGCCGGCCACGGCCCGGCCGGGCGCCACCACCGGGTCGACGACCGGTTCGGCGGGCGGCAGGTCCACCGGCGGCGGCACCATCGCGGTCAGCTCGTCGACGACCACCTCGCCGTGATAGCCGGCGCCCGGGTCGGTCTCGGCGAAGTAGAGGCGGCGCAGCGACAGCGGGTACTGCGTGCCCGGCGGCACCTCGAAGACCAGCTGCTGCCACCCCGGTTCGTCGAGGTAGCCGGCACGCAGCGCGGGCAGCAGCTGGCCTGAGCCGTCCCAGACCTGGAGGCTGGCCCACTCCCCGTTGCCCTCGGCGTGCACCCAGGCACGCAGTTCCTGCGGCTGGCCGGGGATCTCCAGCTCCCTGCCGGGCGGCAGGACACCGCCGGTACGGGTCCCGGTCGAAGCGGTGAAGTCGTAGGTCAAACCCACCGCGGCGCCGTCCCGACCCTCGGCCACCGCGACGCCTCCGTCCGCGCGCTCGCCGAAGTAGGACCAGTCGGCCGCATCCTCGAAATCGGCGACGACGGTCTCCTCCAGGCCGACGGTGACCGCGAAGCTCGTCTCCACACCGGCGACCCGGACGGTGGCGACCGTGGCCCCGCTGTCGGTGGCGGCCCGGACCTCGAACCGCCCGTCCTCGGTCACCGAGACCCGCGCGACGCTCTCGTCGATGTCCAGCTCGACATCGGCCGGCTCGACCGGCGCGGCGAACCCACGGGAGTCGTAGCCGGTCACCCCGACCACCGCGGACGCCTCGGCGTCGGCGAGCCCCACCCGCCCGGACGTGGTCTCGAGCCGGGCCAGCTCGCCCAGCACCGTCAACTCGATGTCCCCCGTGGCACTCCGCTGGCGGGCCGTGACGGTGGCGGTGCCCGCCGAACGCGCGGTGAACACGCCGTCCCGGTCCACCGTGCCGACCCGGTTGTCACCGGACCGCCAGTGCGGATCGGCCTGAACCGGTGCGTAGGTCTCGTCGTGACCGGCTGCGGTGAGCGTCCGCCTCAGGCCGGGGAAGACCCGGTCGGGCCGGGTCGGTGCGACATAGGCGGGGCCGTCGCCGCGTCCGGGTTCGAGCAGGGTCTCGACCCAGAAGCCGTCGAGCCGGCCGCTGCCCTCGGGGGCGAACAGGGCGAGCCCGTTGGGGACGAGGCGCTCCTGGCCGTCCGAGGGCCGGTTCTCGACCCGCACCTGCTCCGCGCCGGGCTCCCGCGCCACCATGGTGGTCGAGCCGCCGCCGTCGAGGTTGAGCGCGGTGTGCGCGCCGGCCTCCACCATCATCTCGCCCAGTTCGTCCAGGCCGACGCCCTCGGCGAACGACGGCTGCCGGCCGTCCACGCTGAGCAGGAACATCTGCGAGCCGTCCTCGGAGAAGCCGATGGCCGTGCGCGGGGCGCCCGGGGTGTTGTTGCCCTGGCCGGCCCGCTGGACCTCCCCGTCGACGACGAGCAGCTGACGGCCGTTCAGCGCGGCGTGGAGCTCCTGCTCCCCGCCGGCCCGCGCGTCGTAGTCGATGCCGACCGGGTCGCCCACGGCCAGGTCGGACAACGCTGCGGCGCCGCTCTCGCGACCGACCAGGACGAAGGAATCGTCGGCGATCCCGCCCTCGCGGGGCTCCTCCACGATCTCGGAGACGACACCGTCGGTGACGACGACCTCCAGCGTCTCCGTCGCCCCCTCGACCGCCCGGCACCGGCAGTACGTCCCCCACAACGGGGTGAACGCGGCGATCCCGCCGGTCGCCAGCGCCGGTTTGTTGATCGCGTCCAGCGACGGCGTCTCCCCGGTCGGCAGCTCGACGGTCCCCTCGAAGAACACCTCCCCGATCGAGCCGAGCCCGTCGGGCGTGAAGATCGCCGCCGACCCGCGGTAGTCGTTGGTGGCCGGGGACTGGATCACCTCACCGCCCTGCACGGCCACGCCCTGCGGCGCACCGGAGGCGTTGATGTCGAAGAAGTCGCCGTTCACCGCGGCGACCGCACCGGCCCGGTCCGCCTGGACGCTCAACGGCTCCCGCTCGGTCACCCGGCCGGGGAACAGGTAGTCGACGCTCACCCCGCCGGTGAGGTCGGCGGTCAACAGGTCGGCCTGCAACCAGGTGGGCGTCCCGGTGTAGCCGTCCGGCCCGTAGGCCTCGAACGAGTTCAGCGTGACACCGGGGGCGACCGGGCGCTCCGCGTTGAACGTCTCCAGCCGCGGCTCCGGATCCTCGACCGTGGCGGCCGAGCCGCCCGGCGGGATCTCGACGGTCTCGCTGAACCCGGTGTGCTCGCGCGGGTCCTCACGCGCCGTGCTCGCCTGGGCGACCGGGGCGAGGGAGAGGGTGAGGATCAGGACGGAACCCGCGGCCACCGCGGTACCCGTGCGTGAGCGGATCGACCACCGGCGAATCATGGGAAGCCTCCGTGCGGCTCGGGGGATAGCGGAGAGCCCTCTGCGTTGACTTCCTACCATCAAGCCGATCGTTTGTGTAGGAAGTGAACGGACCCCGAATCCTGTTCATCTCCCTCGCCGGGGCCGTCCACGCAGAGGCCTGAACAGCGGACACACCCACCCGCCATCGGCGTCGAAACGGTCTCCGGGCAGGACCGCCCGTCTCCAGATTTCACCTGAAGACAGCGCGTTCGTCATGCGGAGTCCCACTGCACACATCAGGCCCACGCGTCCCCGGAGCGAGGTGGTACGGGCGCTTTGCTCCCCAACGGCCGAGGCCGTGCGACCCCTTCTGCGGCGGTCCGCACCGGAGCTGACGGGCGTCAGGCGGAGACCGGGGTCAGCCGGAAGACGGGGATGAGGCGGTCCGTGCGTCGCTCGTACAGGGCGTAGTTGGGCCAGACCACGCACATGAGCGCCCAGGCCCGCTCACGTTCGTGCGACGTGAGTTCCTCTGCCTCGACCTCGACGCTCCGACCCGATTTCTCGACGAGGGCGGTGGGTGCCTCCCTGAGGTTGTGCACCCACTGAGGTGTCCTGGGCGCACCGAAGGACGAACCGGCGACGAGCAGATGCGCGCCGTCGCGAACACACAGCAGAGGCGTCCTGCGCGGCTCACCGCTGATCCGCCCGGCGACCGTGAGCATGATGTTCGGCAGACCGGCGAGGTCGAGTATCCCGATGTACCCGCGGCTGACCCGTTGGAGGCCCCGATCGAGTCCGGTGATCTGGGGCAGCAGTCTCGGTATCCACGAGATGGCGCCGATCCGCACGGCGAGCGGGGTCAACAGTCCCATGGCCGCATCGTACGGGCGGAGCGGCTACATCCACCATGGCCCACGCCGCCACGGCAGACCGGCCCCGGAACGGACACGAGTCCCACCTCCGAAGCCGCTCCCCAGGGAACGGGTACCCGAAGAGGACGGTTGACGGAAGGAGGTACGGGACTTCACCAGACGTGGGCCGGGTGGACCACCTACGGGGCACCGATACTCACCCACCGGGCGTCGTCCGGCCCCCGGAGGTCCAGGTCGACCTGCATCAACCATCGTCCTGGACGGAGTTCAGCTCGACGTCGGCGTCCTCCTGTTCCACAAGGCGGCTGTTGACCACCTGGATGGTGATCTGATCCTCCACAGCGAAGAAGGGGCCGTCATCGGTGAGGTGCTCGTATTCTCCTTCGTACTCTTCGGGGCCTTCGCAGTAGATGCGGCCCCAGTAGTAGTCGCGGACGGAGTGGAGCACGGGATCGGTCGCCATGTCCGCCGAGTGTGCGGCACCGCAGAGACTCTTCGCAGCGCACAGCCGGAACCGGCCCGGGCGCCCAGAGGCTCCGGGAACCGGACCTGGACCGGGGCTATGTTCGGCCCGGCATCGAAGACGGGCGTCCTGCGCATCCGATGGCCGCGGTCGTGCCCCCTGGCTCGACCGCCTCGCCGTCCTGATCCCGCGCACATGGCGGACCCACCTCACCGTCATACCGCTGACCGCCGCCGCGGATCCCACGAGGAGAACCGAGGACAGGATCCACTCGCGCGAACCGTCCGGTCCGTAGACCCGGTTCGCGGCGCCCACGTCGACCGCCGGGATCTCCTCACCCTCCCGGCAGGTGTCACGTCCGGCGGCGTGGAGGTAGACGCCGCGCGCCTCTCCGCCGGAGTCCGGTGTGTAGCGGCCGTGGCAGGTGCACGACTCGTGCCCGGGGTGGTGGACGCAGCTGAGAGCGGACACGGTGAACACCCCCGGGGCCCCTTCGCCCCGCGCCGCTCTCAGGCTCTGGTCGAGCCCGGCAGAGCCCACATAGGCCACGCCCGCGATCAGGAGCAGCAGGACGAGGGAGAACGCCGGCGAGGGCCTGCGCCGGGCATCGGCCTTCCCGGGGAATGCGGCGGCGTCCGCGACGTGTGGGTCCGTCCCGCCGGGGCGCGCGAGGCCGCTGTTCGCGGCGTGTCCGACACCGTTCCCGTCCATGGTGCTCACTTCCCGGCCTGTTCGTCGTCGTTGCACGGGTCCACGGTCCGTGTCCCGCCGGGTGAGGGATCGTTCCCACCGCTGCGGGCGATCCGGAGGGCGAGTACCGCCGCGACGGCGCACAGTGCGGCTGCCATGAACCACACCGGGCCGTAGCTCCCGGTCACGTCACGGGTGAAGCCGCCGAAGACCGCCATGGCGCCGGCGCCGACCTGGTGGATGGCGTTCACCCACCCGAAGACGATCGCGCCGTCCGCACCGAACACCCGGCGGCAGAGCAGGATGGTCGGGGGCACGGTCGCCACGTCCAGCAGACCGAAGACCACGACGAAGGCGATGAGCGCGGCACCGGCGTCGGGGCCGAACAGCGCGGGGAGCGTGGCCAGGAGCACGGCCCGGCCGAGGTAGTAGGCGACCAGCAGTCCACGCGGATCGAAGCGGTCGGTGAGCCAGCCGGACACGATGGTGCCGACCAGGGAGAACACGCCGATGGTCGAGACCAGCGCCGCCGCGACGGTCACGGCCATCCCGTGGTCCTGGGCGGCGGGCACGAAGTGCGTCCACATGATCCCGTTGGTGGTGGCGCCGCACACCGCGAACGTCCCGGCGAGCAGCCAGAACTGCCGGCTGCGCACGGAGTCGCGCAGGACCCGGACGGTTCGACGGGCCGCGCCCTGCTCCGTCCTCGGCCTGCTGACGAAGGAGTCGGCTCCGTAGGGGCGCTGTCCCACGTCGGCGGGGTGGTCGCGCAGGACCAGGGCGACGAGGAGCACCATCACGAACGATGTCAGGGCCAGCGTCACGATGGCCGGACGCCACCCCTGGTGGTCGATGATCCATGCGAGCGCGGGCAAGAAGACCAGCTGGCCGAACGCGCCGGCGCCGGTCAGCGCGCCGATGACCAGGCCCCGGCGCTTGACGAACCAGTTGTCGGCGATGGTGGCGGCGAAGGTCATCGCCAGTGATCCGGTGCCCGCACCGACGAGGAGGCCCCAGTAGAGGGTCAGCTGCCAGGGAGCCGTCATCACCGTGGTCAGTCCGGCCCCGGCGAGGACGGTTGCCAGGGCGGCCAGGGCGATGCGGCGGATGCCGAACCGGTCCATCAGCGCCGCCGCGAAGGGGGCGATGAGGCCGTACACGACCATGTTGACCGATGCGGCGGCACCGATCGAGCCGCGCGACCACTCGTACTCGGTGTGCAGGGGGTCCACGAGGAGCCCGGGCATCGCGGCGAAGGCCGCCGCGGCGACGATGGTCGCGCCCGCGACGAGGGCGATCAGCCAGGCCCGGTGGACCCGTGCGGGCGCCCGCCCGGTGCTGGAGGCTGTCTCCCCGGTGCTCCTGGAGGGGCTCGTCGAAGTCATGTGTCCAGACTCCGGCGCGGAGCCCCACGCCGACAGTGGCCCGAAAGCCAACATGTGAAAGTATCCGGCCATGACCGCTTTCGTCCACCCGGACCGCCACCACGTGACCGTGCTCGCCCGGCACGGCCTGCTGCCCATCGAGACGGGGATCGTCCACCGGCTTTTCGGGCGGGCCGTCGGGACCGACGGCCAACCCCTCTACGAGGTCGTGACCTGTGCCGTGGAACCGGGCGTGATCACCACTGACACCGACTTCACCCTGAACGTCCACCACGGACCCGAGGCCGTCGACGAGGCGGACACGGTGATCCTGCCCGCGGCGCAGGAGGACTACGTGGAGCGCCCGCACGACCCCATCTCCCCGGCGCTGGCGGCGGTCGTCAACCGCATCCCCGAGCACGCACGGATAGCCTCCATCTGCACGGGCGCGTTCGTGCTCGCCGCCCTCGGACTCCTGGAGGGCTGCCGGGTCACCACGCACTGGCAGTCCGTCGGGTTCTTCCGCGCGATGTACCCGCACATCGACCTGGACCCCGACGTGCTGTACACCGACAACGGGCGCGTGCTGACCGCCGCCGGGGTCGCCTCCGGGATCGATCTCAGCCTGCACATGATCCGCGCCGACCACGGCGCCTCCGTCGCCAACGAGGTAGCCCGGCACACGGTGGTGCCGCCGCACCGCGACGGTGGGCAGGCCCAGTACATCCGCCACCCGGTGCCCGATCCCGAGCGGTCCTCGACCTCCCGGGCCCGGGCCTGGGCCCTGGACCACCTGCACCTCCAGCCGAGTCTGAGCGACATGGCCGACCGGGAGGCGATGAGCGTGCGCACGTTCACGCGCCGCTTCCGTGACGAGGTGGGCCAATCACCGGGCCAGTGGCTCGCCCAGCAGCGGCTCGACCGGGCCAGGCAGCTCCTGGAGGAGTCGGACCTGGCGGTGGACCGGATCGCGCACGCAGCCGGTTTCGGCACCTCGGCGTCGCTGCGCCAGCACATGCACGCCGGGCTCGGGGTGTCCCCCAGCGCCTACCGCCGCACCTTCCAGGGGGTTGCGGACGAGGTGCCCTGATCCCCCGGGCCGACAACGGTGGCGTTGCACGAGGGTTTCCAGTGCGGGCGGGTTCGACGGGTCGCGTACGGAACGCCGGTCCGGGCGCGGAAATCCGGCAAGCGGCTCCGATCTCCCGAGCGTGAGGGGAGGCGATCCCGGCCTCTGCCCCGGCGTGCAGCACACGGTGCTGCTCGTCTCGACGCACCGACCTTCTCGGGCCGGCTCCGCCGCCCTGGGCTACGCTTCGGCCCGTGCGAGCAACGGTCTGGAACGGTGTCCGTGAACGGGTCGAAGCCCTGGCCCGACAGGACCGGGCGAGCGACGTCTTCGGCGCCCGGGACGGGCATGGTGTGACAGGAGACCGCTTCCGGCTCGCCGCCCCGCTGACGGAGCGGGAGGTCTCCTCCGCGGAAACCCTGTGGGGTGTCTCGTTGCCGGCGGACTACCGCGGCTTCCTGCTCGAGGTGGGTGCCGGTGGCGCCGGGCCGGGGTATGGGCTCGGCGCCCTGCACCGGACGGACACGGGGTGGGAGTGGACCGACCCGAGCGGCGATATGCGGCACGATTCCCTGGGGTCGGTCTTTCCGACGGCGGAGGAACGATCGCGGCTCCTGGCCGAGCACGAGGACCGGGAGCCGGTGCGCTCCGCTTTCGGGACACAGGAGGGGTTCGACACCACCTGCCGCGTGTGGAGGGAGGCCGATGACACGCTCTTCCGCCGGTTCACCTCCGGGGCGCTGTGCTTGAGCCATGAGGGCTGCGGCCACTGCCACTGGCTCGTCGTGACGGGACCCGAGCGCGGATCCATGTGGGTCGACGGCTTCCCGTCCGAGGGTGGCATGCGCCCCCTCGGCGCCCCGGGTGCACGGATCGGATTCGCGGACTGGTACCTCGCCTGGGTCGCCAGGGCCGAGGCCGCCGTCCGTCGAACCCCCTGGATATCTCGTTCCGGGTGTGATGGAGGCTCTGGCATGTCCTGAGTTTGGTGGCACGTGCACGATGGCGGGATAGCCCATGAGCAGGAGCTGGCGATGCGCAGAAACCAGTCACTGAGCCTTTTTCAACCTCACTCCCGGTGACGATGTGAGGCGGTGATGGAATCGATGTGTTTTCTGCAGAGCTGGCGGAAGATCTTCGCGGGTGAACGGTGCCCGAACCTGATGTTCCTTGGAACGAGACCTGACGGTCTCAGCCAAGCGTGTGGGATCCCCTACCCAACGGACGTGGGCTGCACCATCCATTCCCCGGCGACGAGTGGCACTTCGAAGGCAGGACTGATCATGCTCCCGGAGAGGACATGCGGCCTCGCCTGGGAGCTGCGCGGCTTCCTGGAGACGGATCGCTGGGATGGTCCAAGGTGATCGACCACTCGCATCCACCATGTACAACCCATCCCCACCCACACCCTGCCGACACAGCCGAGTTGGAAAGGGCCTATCTTCTCGGGCATGGATCATCGGGGAGAGTTTCGTCGGGCAGCGCTTGAGTTGGGCATCCCGGACGACGAGATCAACAGGTTCAGCCAACACCTTCGTTTGTCGATCGGATTGTCCGCGCGTGGCGATGGTCCTCCGGTCGGGCACATCGGTGGGTTGCCCCGGCTACCGGTGGGCATGAAGTGGCCGTCCGCCGGGGACATTCCGTTGCCGTTGCTCCTCTCCGTCGATTGCGGGGCGCTGCCGAGGGTCGACGGCTTCGACCTACCGGCAAACGGGACGCTGCTCTTCTTCGTTGACAAAGAGATGGACTGCGACGGACCGCGGGCCGATCCGGGACAGTACGCACGAGTCGTGTATGTGCCGGACGGCACCGAAACCGAGGTCGCGGAACCCCCCGGCTCCGCGTGTGTCGACGAGCGGATCGACGTCTGCGCCGACGGGCTCAGAGCCGCTCTCCCCCTTTGGCTCGAGGAGGGCGACGAGGACGAGGAGGGCTGGCACGAGTTCTGGGAGGATTTGGAGTGGGACGACATGTCACCCTTCCAGCAGCAGTTGGCCCGGTACATGGAGCGTGAACTGCCGCACCTGGACGAACTTCGGTCTCTGGCCTACGGCCTCTGGTCGTCCGGCGCCTACTACGTCATCGGCGGGTACGCCGATGACGATGCGACGGTCAGCAGCATCACGGCGAAGACCCTCGCTGAGGGAGAGCGGTTTTCCTATCTGGACGAGGACGCGCTCCGGCTGGCGAGCGACTGGATACCGCTCGCCAATGAAGGAGGGATCTACGAGGAGTACTACACGAAATTCATGATCCGCCACGACGACCTGGCCGCCGCTCGGTGGGACAAGGCGCTGACCGTGACCATTTTCGATGCCCCGTGACCAGGTCGGTGACGCACAAGCCATAGGCCCCACCCGAAGCCCAGGCCACGGTCCGGGTGACGGGAGGCGATCCCGGCACACGCCGCAGCCTCCATCAGATCCGGTGAAAAACACTGAACCAGGCCCCCGAAGCCGTCGGCTGCCGCAGGATTCTCCGGCCAATCCCTCCGGCCCGGACAGGCGTCCGGCGCCGACACTTCCCAGCGGCGCGCCCGACCCTCACCGCCGACTCCTCGTGAGGTCCTCCATCAGGTTCCTCGTGGCGGCGCTCGGGCGCGCCCGCATGGACTTCAGCTTGCCCGCGAGGTCCTGGTAGGTGCGCTCGGCGGCGTCGGGTCGGCCCAGGCCCACCTGGGTCCGCATGAGTTCCTGGTAGATGCTCTCGTTGAGGTCGTCGGCCTCCCGGGCCCGTTCCAGCCAGGCCAGCGCCTGCCTGGGGTCGTCGGCCGCCTTGGCGAGGCCGACGAAGCAGTCGGCGGCGGCCCTGCGGTAGGCCTGGCGCTTCTCCTCGATCCAGGGCAGGTCGCTCTCGGTCAGGAGCATGTGGTCGTACTCGGCCGCGGCGGCGCGCAGGCAGGTGTGGGCGGTCCTGTCGTCCTCGGCCTTCTTGGCGGCCTGCAGGGCCCGGTCGAAGCGCCACACGTCCACGTCGACGGTGTCGTGGTGGATCCGGTAGCGGCCCGGAACCACGTCGATGATCTCCGCGTCAGGGTTCTCCAGCGCCTCTCGGACGGCTACCCGTGCGCTGGTGCAGGCACTGCTGCGCAGATGGCGGCTCTTCTTGCCCGGCTCGGTCGAGAAGACGGCTTCCGTGAGGGCGTCGGTGCCCACCCCGTGGGGGTGGAGCGCGAGGTGGGCGAGCATGGCGCGTGAGGCGCTGCGCATCTTCACGCCGATGTCGACACCGTCGACGGTGATGCTCGGCTGGGGCGCGAACAGGCGGATGTCGACCTTCGGAGGTCGTTCGGCGTCCGGTTCCGGGTCGGCCCCGACAGGCTCGGCCGCCGGCTCCGAGGCGGCCTCTTCCTTTTCCTTCTCCTCTTCCGGGGGCGCCGGCACCGACTCCCCGGCACGATCGGGTTCCCCAGCAGCGGCGGCGGTGGAGAAGCCGGCGGCGAAGGTGGCCTGGTCGATGTGGAGGAGCCGGAGCCCGTCGTAGGTGTCGGTGCTCCCGTCGGGGGCGGTGACGTCGACCGTGTCGAAGAAGTCGCAGCGCAGGACGGGCACGCCCCATTCCTCGCCGAGGATCACGACCGTGACCTCCCCTTCCTCCTCTCCGTCGCGGAGGGCCTGCAGCCGGTCCTGGGCGAGGGTGTGCTCGGAGGCCTTGACGACGAGCAGGGTGCGTGACGGGCCCCCTTCGTCGCGGGCGGCGGTGATGTAGGCGAGTTCGGCCTCGGTGACGGCCGAGGCGGTGTCCGCGCTGACGGTCATGCCCGGGGCCCGCACCCGGGGTGAGGCCCCGGCCTGGGCCACGAGTTCGCGGGTGGTGATGACGCGGATGCCCGGGTCGGTCAGGGCGCGGCCGATGAGGGAGGCGCACACGCCCAGGGCGTGGGTTCCGGTCACGGCGAGTCCGTCGTGTGCGCTGACGCTGAGGTTGTCGGCGACGCGGAGGTGGCCCTGGGGATTGATCACCGCGCCGCCGGTGTCCCTGGTGACGGGGACGGGGGTGCCGAGGGGCTGTTCGGGGTCTGCGTCGGTGTCGTCGTCAGGGCCGGGTTCGTCGTGGGGTTCGGTGTCGTGCTCGTCCTCGCCGGCCTGGTGCTTGCCGCGGTGTCCCGGTGCCGTCAGCCGTCCGGCGACCGCGCCGAGGGCGCCTCCGACCCCGCCCCCTGCGAGGGCTCCGGCGAGCACCGCGCCGACGGGGAGGGCAGAGGTGTCCTGTGCCTCGGCGGCGGGCGCGACCGGTGCGGCGCCGACGGCCGCCTCCTGCTGTTCGGTCTCGCTGTCGGCGTTGGTGTGGGGGCGAGTGGTGAGGGTGTAGGTGATCTCGGCGCGCCGGTCGGCGGAGGGGCCGAGTTCGGGGTGCTCGCGCGGGTGGTCGGAACCGGCGCCTGCGGTGGTGACGGTCCATCCGTCGCCGAGCTGCTCGGTGAGGGCGGCGGCGACCGCGTCGGCCCGCCGGAGGGACAGGGCGCGGTTGTGCTCGTCGGGGCCGGTGGCGTCGGTGTGTCCGGTGACGGTGATCGCGGTGTCGGGGTCGCCGAAGAGCTGGAGGAGTTCGACGGTGGGTCCCAGTTCGTCCGCCATGGCGGGGGTGAGGTCGGCGGAGTCGAGGCCGAACCCGGTGAGCGTGCGGGTGCGCTCCAGCACGTGTGCGGGTTCTCCGGTGGGCGCGCTGTGGGCGTCGTGTGCGCCGTCGGTGGGCGCGGTGTCGGCGGGGGCCACGGCGGCGACCGCGGGGGCGGACACGGCCACCGAGCTTCCGGCGATGCCGGTCGCGGCCAGGCGCAGCAGTCCGATGCGGGGAACCTGTCCCCGCAGCAGGGCGACCGTGTCGGCTGCCACCAGCAGGGCGAAGGCGGCCCACAGCGCCCACAGCAGGGCGAGCACCAGCGTGTGTCCGAGGGGTGGGGGCAGTGTGCCGCTGAGCAGGGACAGGCGCAGGTGCTCCGCGCTCACGCCTGCGGTGTCGGGCCAGGGCTGTCGGCTCAGCAGGACGGGCGGTGCGATGAGCAGTGCCGGTGTGGTAGCGGCCAGGGCCGTCCGGATCGGGTGCACGGGTCCCCCTCGTCTCACGGTGTGTGGGCGGTGGCTGTGGCGCGGGAGGAGATGTGGACGTCGCCGAGCAGTGTGAGGAGCGCTGGGTGGTGGGTGCTCGTGACGGTGACCGTGACGGTGTCGGCGCCCACGGACACCTCGGCGTCGCCTCCGCCCGCCCGGGCGTGCGCCGTGGCGGCGGTGCGGGCGGCGGCCGGGTCGAGGGCGCGGGTGCCGGTGCGGAGCAGGTGGGGGTCCAGGTGCTGGGCTCCGGCCCGGGCGGACTCGTGGGCCAGGACGGTGGTGCGGGTCTTGGTGCGGAGCATCTGGGCGCCGTCGTGGACGAGCCCGAGGCAGGCGATGAGGGTCGCGGCGATGGCGACGACGAAGGCGCTGGGGCTGCTGCCGAACATCAGGGTGCCTGTTCGCGGTGCAGGTCGGTGACGGACACGGCGCGGGCGGTGACGGTGCGGGTGTCGCCGGTGCCGAGGTCGGGGAGGTCGTCGCGGTGGACGGTGCAGGTGACCTCGGCGCGCACGGCCGGCGCCCCCGCGACGGTGGCGGGGTGCAAGTGGACGGCGGGGTCCTGGCAGGCGCGGCCCCAGGTGCCCACGCTCGCGGCGACGGCCTGGGCCGCGGCCTGCTGTGCGGTGGCGGGGTCGGTGTGCAGGGATCCGGCGCGGGCGGCGGAGTGGGCGAGGGCGTCCGCGGCCAGGGCGGCGGTGTAGTCGCGGCCGGTGAGGGCGATCAGGGCCAGGAACGCGAGCAGGACGGGGACGAGCAGGGCCAGTTCGACCGCCGCGCTCCCCCGGTCCCGGCTGCCCGCGCCGGTCATGGCCCGGCCCCGGGGACGTGTTCGGTGGGGCCGCTCAGGGTGGTCTCCACGGGCGGGTACCAGCCGGGGGCGAGGCTGACCGCGGTGCCGGTGACGGTGGCGCGGGTGGTGCCGGCCCGGCGTTCGACCCGGACGCGGACGTCCTGCAGGACGGCGCCGCCCAGGTCCTGGACCATGGCGTGGCCGCGTTCCCGCCCCTGCCGTGCACTGCCGTCGAAGGCGCGCCCGGCGGCGAGGGCCTCGGTGGCGACGGCCTGGGCGCGGTGGTGGGCGTGGGTCCACATCCCGTACTGGAGGATGCCGAGCAGCATCGCGAACATCAGCGGGACGGCGAACAGGACGTCGGCGCTGCCCCGGTCCCCGCGTGCGGCGAGGCGTTTCACGGGTTGACGCCCAGGTCGATGGACTGGGCGCTCTCGGTGATCATCGGGGTGAGGATGGCGCCGACGGCGGTGGCGATGCCGATGGTGATGACCAGGACCAGCACGTACTCGGTGGTGCCGGATCCGCGGTCGCCGGTGCGGCGGCCGCCTCGTCTGCCGTGGACGAGTGCGGTGAGTGCTCGGCGCAGGGCCTGGTTCACGGGCGCGGGCCTTCCTGGGTTCAGAATCCGGTGGTGACGTGCACGATGGCGGGATAGCCCATGAGCAGGAGGAACCCGAGGACCAGGAGCATGACGGGCAGGGTCATGCGCTCGGTGGCCCGGTACGCCTCCCCCTCGAGGGCGGCGAGCCGGTGGATGCGCAGGGAGGCGGCCTTGGCGCGGACCGAGGCGCGCACACGGGCGCCGTCGGTCCCGGCCAGGCGGATGGAGGAGGCGAGTTCGTCCAGGTCGCGCACGCCGGTGCGTTCGGCGAGCTCGGCCAGGGCGTCCCAGGGCGGGCGGGTGCGCAGGTTGGCCTCGTGCAGGCACCGCCGGATGCGGGTGAACGCGGTCCCGTGGCCCCGCCGGGTGGCGGCGGTGAGCGCTTCGGTGACGCCCGCTCCCCCGGCGAGGGCGACGCCGACCAGGTCGGCGATGACCGAGGTGGCCGCGCACAGCTCTTCCCGGTGGCGGGCCGCCCTGCGGCGCAGGACCAGGGTCGGGGTCCACGCCCCCAGGACCACCAGGCAGGCGGCCAGGCCCAGGGCGTAGTGGGCCGGCAGCGGGGACTGCGGCGGCGCCGCGGCGGCGAACGCGAGCATCCCCAGGGCCAGGCCGGCGAGGGCGGCGACACAGGTGTCCATCCGGTGGACGTCGGCGTCGGTACCGCACGCGGCCAGGTCGCGCCCGGTGCGCTCCCCCGGCCACCCGGTGCGTGCGAGGACCCCCGCGCCGGCGGCCGTCACCGCCCGCAAGGGGCTGACGGGCGCGGGCCGCGCCTGTTGCTCCTCCGGCGGAGGGAGGAGTTCGGCGAGGGTGGGGCGGCGCAGGGTCCACACGGTCCAGTACAGGCCGGCGCCGGCCGTGGCGCCGCCGAGCCCGGCGATGAGGGTGTTCATGTCCTTGCCTCCTGCGGGTGGGCCGCAAGCACGCGTTGCGTGCGCGGCGGGTTCGACAGCCGCGTCAGCCACCCCAGCGCCGCGGCCCATACGGCGCCGATCAGTGCGAGGACGAGCTGGCCGGCGGCCGAGTCGAACGGGGCGAAGTAGGGGCCGTTGAGGACGGCCATGCCGACGACCATGGCGGCCGCGGTGGTGATGATGATGCGGACCGAGGTGCGGGTGCGCGCCCGGGTCGCAGAGGTGCGCACGAGCATGGCCGCGCGGTCGCGGGCCGCTTCGGCCAGGCTGGTGAGGAGCGGCCCCAGGTCGGCGGCATGGCGCTGGGAGGCCATGGACAGCGCGGTGGCGACCAGGTCCGCGGTCTCGTTGCCGACGCGGTGGGCGAAGGCGGTGAGCGCCTCCTCCTGGTCCGCCCCGGCGGTGAGGTCGCGGGACAGCGTTCGCACGTCGTCGCGGACGGCGGCGGGGGCGATGACCGCGGAGGCCCGGACCGCCTGCCGCAGCCCGGAGGAGGCGGTGATCAGGTCGCGGAGCTGCTCGGTCCAGCCGGCCACGGCCTCGATGCGCGCGACCTCGGCGGGTGTGGCCCGGTCCGGGCCCAGGACGGCGGGCAGCCACCACGCGGCCCCGGCGGCCAGGGCCGCGGCGACCGGCCAGCCGGTGATGCCCCAGGTGAGCATCCCCGCCCCGGCCACCGCGGCGGCCTTCCACCACAGGTGGCGGCCCCGCTCCAGGCGCTCGCACACCCCGGGCAGACCGGAGGTGAGCGCGGGCAGCAGGAGCACCACCCCCAGGCCGACCGCCGCCCCGCCCAGGCTCGCGATGAGGACCGCGCTCACGTCGCCTCCCCGAACAGGGCGGCCGGGTCCAGGCCGGCGCGCAGGAGCTTGCGGGCGTACTGCGGGCTCGGCGACGTGGCGAACCCGCCGTGCTCCACGGCGTACAGCTCGTTGGTCACCACCTGGGGGCCGTCGACCCCCACGACCTCGCGGACACTGGACACGTGCCCGTTGCCGCGGTCGTCGGTGTCGATGTGCACGGCCAGGTGGACGGCCGAGGAGATCAGCACCGCGCCCTCCTCCAGGGAGAGCCGCTCACCGGCCTGGTTGGCGTACGTGGCGAGCTTGGTGAGGATCTGCGCGGAGGAGGAGGCGTGGACCGTGGCCATGGAACCGTCGGTGCCCATCGTCATGGCGTGCAGGAGCGCCACGGTCTCCTGGCCGCGGGTCTCACCGACGATCACCCGGTCCGGGGACATCCGCAGGGCGTGCCGGACCAGGTCGGCCAGGGTGATCTCCCCGGCCCCCTCGGTGTTGGGCGGCCGACCCTGGAGGGCCAGGCAGTTGAGGTCGGCGTCGGAGTCCAGGCCCAGCTCGAAGGCGTCCTCGATGGTGACGACCCGCTCGAAGGGCGGGATGTGCCGGGCCAGGGCGCGCAGCAGGGTGGTCTTGCCCGAACCGGTCGCCCCGCCGATCACCACGTTCAGGCGGGCGCGCACGGCCGCGGTGAGCAGGGAGCGCACCGGGCGGGTGAGCATCCCCGACGCGGTCAGGTCGGTGAGGGTGAGTTCGCGCTCGGGGTGGCGGCGGATCGTGACCGCCGGACGCCGGGAGACCCCCATGACCGCGGACAGGCGGGCGCCGTCACCGAGCTCCATGCTGAGCAGCGGCGCCGAGGCGTCGAAACGGCGCTCCCCGCCCGGTGCCTGACCGGCCAGGCGCTGCACCAGGGCCACCAGCTCGGCGTCGGAGGAGGTGACCGGCGGGCGCTCCTCACGCCGACCGTCGCCGAGGTCGACCCACACGCGGGTGCCGTTGATGTGGATGTCGCGCACACCCGGCTCGCCCAGCAGCAGCTCCAGCGGACCCAGCCCGCAGACCTGGGCCAGGGCGCGGGCGTGGACCCACGCCTCGTCCTGCTCGGCCAGGGGACGGGCGGCGCCGGTCAGGGCGTGGCAGGCGTGCTCCTCCAGCAGGGCGGAGAGCATCGCGTCGGCCCGCTCGCGCTGCGCCCCGCGGTCGTGCTCGGCGGCGGTGCCGGCGTCCTGGCGGACCAGGGCGTCGGTGACCCGCTCGGCCAGCCGACGGGCCAGCCCCTCCAGGTGCTCGGCCGCCCCGTGCGGGGAGAGCCCTTGCGGGGCGTGGATCGTGGGGTTCACGCCGCCACCTCCGCCCGGTGACCCAGGGGCACCGGAGCCGGCGGCAGGTCCTCGACATGGTTGGCCAGCCGCCGGGCGCACGCCAGCAGCGGCATCCAGTCCACCGTCTCCGGATCCTGGCGGGCGTGCGACCAGGCGGCGAAACGCTCCCGGAGCCCGCGGGGCCGGAAGGCCTCCCCCCGCAGGAAGGCCGCGCCGGCGGGATCGTGCGGCACCTCCGCCCACACCGGATAACCGGTCACCGCCGAGACCTCCGCCGCGGGGAACCGGGAGCCGCGCACCGCCACACCGACCGCCGTCCCGTTCTCGGCCAGCGCGTCCAGGACGTCCCGGCACCGGGCGAGCCGGTGGATCTGCGCGGCGTCCCCACCCGCCACGGTGAAGACCGCCACGTCCGCCAGGGACAGCAGGTGCGCACCGGCGGTCCCCGGCATCACCCGCCCCAGATCCACCACGCTCACACCGCTCCGCAGAACCTGGCTCCGGTGCGCCAGCGCCGCCACCACCGCCGAGGCCTCGTGCGCGGTCGTCGGCGCGGTCACCGCCCTCAGCCCGCCGGGAAGCTCGGTACCGTGCCGGAGCAGGACCCCGTGCGTCCCCGGCTCCTGCACCAGGGACAGGTCCGTGCCCGCCCGCACCGAGGCCGCCAGCGAGACCAGCCCCGGACGCCCGGCAAGCCGGTGCCAGGCCCCCAGGTCACCCCCGCTCGCATCGGCCTCCACCAGCACCGGAACCGTGAGCGGACCCGTGGGCCACACCGCCGCCAAAGCCGTGGCCAACGTCGTGACCCCCGGCGCCCCCGACAGCGAACAGACCGCGATGATCATGCTTCTCCCCCTTGTTCTTGTGTCCGTCGCCCTACCGCGCGGACATGAGCGCCATCCGCACGCCCTCGTCCACTGCCCCGACCACATCGGCCACCTCGTCCTCGGCGACCACGAGCTCCACCACACGGGAACCCGCGAGATCGCCCTCCTCCCCCAACGAGTGCAGCCGAACGCTGTGGGGCCCTCCCTCCCCGGCACCGAGCACCAGCAGCAGCGCGCCCTCCCGCGCCGAAGCCGGAAGCATGCCCGGCTGGGTCTGCACCGCCACCACCGCCTGACCGGGACCCGGCCAGCCCGAGGTGTCCGCGAGCATCGCCCCGGTCAGCACCGTGCCCGCCGGAACCGGCATCGCCACGCGCCCCCCGAGAGCCTCGTCGACCGGCGCCAGATCCAGGTCCTCCACCCCCAGGGCCGGAACGATCCGCAGATCCGCGATGGTCAGGGCCTCACCGGCGGCCACGTCCTCCGCGGTGACGACCATGGGGACGCGCTCCTCCTCGTGCCCCGCCGCCCACGCCGCGACCACCCCGCCGACGACCACCGCCGCGACCCCGGCGAAGGGCCGCTTCCAGCCCTTGCGGCGCGGCAGGGACAGCCGGGACCTCCCCGTCTTCCGTTCGGACACGTGGGGTCCGGACAACGTCGTCGTCACGCTCTCTCCGTCTCTGCGCACTCAGCCATCGGTGACCAGCGCGTGGACCTCGGCCACCCGCACCGCACGGGAGGCGCTCGTCGTCAGCGGGTCCAGGGTTCCGCCACCGCCCGCGGTGCTCGACCACTCCACCGACCAGGTCACCGTCACGGTGACCGGGAACCGCCCCGCCGCCTGCCCCCGGGAGGCGCGGGTATAGGTGTGGCCGCAGTCCGGTGACGGGGCGTCGGCCTCGTGGCGGTCCGGGACGAACACGGTCCCCGGCCCCGGACAGTCGAGGGTCGTACCGTCGCCCATCGCCCAGCGGGCCCCGCCCGGGGTCGCCGTCACCGTCACCGAACCCGTGGAGACAGCCGCGGTCGCGCTGACCGGCTCCCAACCGGAGCGGTCCACCCACAACCAGAGCGGGAAGCCCACGACCGTCTCGGCCGCCGGAGAAGAACCCACCGTCGGGTCGGGCAGAACCATCGACGCCCGCGCGCGCTCCGCAGCGGTCCGGGGATCGACGGCCGCGCCGCCACCTGCCGGTTCGGAGCGGGTGGAGGCGCCGCACGACCACCCGGGGTCCTCGCGGTCCCACTCGACGCAGGGTGACTCGGCGGAGAGGGAGACCGGGGCGCTGTTGGCTGGGCGCGGGTGGGTGGTTCCGCTGCCGGATGCACCACGTTGGGTGGACTCGGCGAAGGCGTTGCACTCGTCTCCCTGACAAGAGACTCGACCCTCGAAATCCGGCCCTTGAGGCAGCGGCGCTGCCGGCATCACGCCCGCGAGCAGTGGTGCCGTCAAACCAAGCACGAGAGTGCCCATAGAGCTCAACACGTCCCGGGTCCCCAGATCTGCATCTCCACGACCCACCACTCGAAGACGTCCTGGTTCACACGAGCGTCCACACGGACGTTATCCGTGCGGGGTTCGGCCTCACCCACGACCTTCCAGTCCCCCGCACCTTTGCAGTCCCTGATCACGACCGACCTCGGGTTAGCCGCCGGCTCAGCGGAGATCACCTCAGGTCGCAGCACCGGCTCACCTTCCATGCCAAGACCGGCATCCTTGACTCCCTGGACACCTTCCTGGGAAAGGTCCAAAGCTTGTCCGACCGCGTGTTCCTCCAGAGCCGGGTGCTCCGGGTCCATCTCGGCCGAGGCCAGAACGATGGCGTCCCAGAAATCCAGGTAGACCGCCACGGCCTCTTCCTCGGGAGTGCCTTCCGGACCTTCCGATTCCGCAGGTGCCACGGACGACCGGACGACCGGTTCGGGGCTTTCGTCTACTCCGACGGAGCATCCCGTGACCAGCACCAACCCCAAGGCGGGCAGGGAGAAGCGACGCACCACAAAAGACTCCTTGGAGTGTCATGATGATCACTCTTAGTGATCAAGGAGAACGTAGTCCCTCGGTTACCCTCCGCACAAGTCGTTCTCGTTGGATGGCAGAGCCGAAAACTGTCGGCAAGCTCACCGACCCCCGATGTCCAAGTCGGCTACCTGCGAAAACACTGCCCCATCAGGCGGAACGCCGTCGGAACGACGTCTGCGCACGACGGTGGGCGACGTCCGGATCGGACGCCGCCCACCGTGATCACCACCCGGTCAATCCGTGAGGCGGAACCTCGGCAACCCAAGTGGGACCTGCTCGGATGCCACCGAGAAGGAGGCCCAGACACCCAGACCCATGCTCTGCCGTCCCGGACCCACACGGTAATGGCCCCAACGCTCCGCGAGGGCGTCCACGAGCATCAGGCCGCGCTGCCCCTCGGCCCAGTCCCACTCCGCATCGCTGCGCCCGATCGGGATGCGGGGAACGCTCGCTCCGCCGCCTCCGTCGACGATCGCCAACCACAGGGTGCGCTCGTTCACGAGTGCCAGGGCCCGGAGAACGCTGTCGCCGCCGGGCGCGTACTTGACCGCGTTGGCGACCAACTCGGCCGCGCACAGGACGACACTGTCGACCAGGTCGCATGCGAAGCCCTGCAGATCGGTCCGCAGGTGCGCACGGACCTCGCCGGCGGAGGCGAGTTCCGAAGGGTAGGAGCGGTGCTCCCACCAGGTGGACGCCCTCCTGGGTGGAGACAGTTCCGGAGCCGAGGTCGAGCACGGCGAGGGAAGCGGATTCATCATGACGCTCCCCCGACCTTGTCGAGGTAGACCCGGACCACTGCAGCGAGCTCGCTGAGGCCCTCCGGATCGTCCGCCCCTCCCCTGCCACAGGGCTCGACAAGAGGATCGCCTACGGGGACTCGGGGCCGGGGAATCCTCGGCACGCTCTGCTCCGCGATCGACGGCAGGTAAGGGCGTACGAGAGTGCCCGCGATCTCGTCCGGATCCGGCCAGAGGCAGTCGCCAGCAGGCAGGCTCCCGGAGTGTTCCTGGTGGTAGCCGCTCCCCCAACGCTGGGAGTTCAGCACGGCTGAGCTCATCTGCGCCCGCTTCCCCGGGAGTCCCGGCAGTTCCAGCGTGCCCTCCCGCGGTACGCGTCGAGGCAGCCCCGCCGACAGCGCGGGGCGGTGTGGCGTCTGCGCGATCGCGGACCGCGCCTTCGACGCTTTCCGGGGGACAAGGACGTAGGTCAACGCCATGGCGATCAGCGCGGCGGCGATGACCCACATCCGACCGGCCGCGCTGTGGCGGGGCCTGCGGTGTCGTCCATTAGGGTGTTCCACGGTCTCCTCCTGCGTTCTCAGGTGGTGATCACGCCCCGCTCGAGTGGTCCTAAGCACTTGAGTGGGGCATCTTCTTTTCTGTCGCCTCGACCAAGGTTCTCGAAAGGCCTCTTTTCACATCACAAGCACAATTTGCGAAATAGATGCAACTATTTCAGCTTTGGTGGATCTGTCGGATTTCAGAGCACCCCTCGCATGCATGCCCCAGAACACCCCGAAGCCCCGCCCCCACCGACCCTCCACCCCCGGGAGACAAGCACCAACCACGGAACCCCTGACGACCTCGAGGATCCTGATGCTCTAAAAATAAGTGAGGCGGCCTCATTTCTCAAGGGCCTCATATAATATAAGCATCAAAGTCGCATTTGTTCGTTTTGGACCTGGAAGACTGTGACCCGCTGGCAGTGGTCACAACAGAGGGGGCTTCATGGCAACCGGCTTGCCCGTCCGACGGCGATACCTGGCCATCCAGCTCAGGAGGCTGCGCACCACCGCCGATCTGACACAGGACGAGGTCTGGAGGGCCCTGGGTTGGAGCAGGGCCAAGATCCAGCGGCTTGAAGCTGGCAACTTCCAGCGGGTGAAGGCCGGCGACATCATGGCCCTGTGCCAGCTCTACAGCGCACCCGTCGACGTAGCCCAGGAACTCATCCAGATCGCCCGGGACTCGCGCGCCCAGAAACCGTGGTGGCTCCAATACGAGGACGTCCTCCCCGGAGCCTTCGTCGGTCTGGAGGCGGAGGCCACGGTGATCCAGGAGTTCAACATCGGTCTGATCCCGGGACTGCTGCAGACCCCGGCCTACATCTCCGCACTGCTGGAGGCCGCTGTCGGGAGCACGGGCAACCAAGCCGAGCAGAGGCTACAGAGCAGGCTCGAACGGCAGCGCACCCTCCTCGAACGCGAACAACCTCCACGACTCACCGTCGTGATGGACGAGGCTGCCGTCCGACGCCAGATCGGAGGAGGAGCGGTGATGAGTGAGCAGATCCACCACCTACTGGACATCGGCCAACGCCCGAACGTCGAGATTCAGGTGCTCCCGTTCTCCTCCGGAGCACACGCAGCAGCAGGGCTACCGTTCACCATCCTGGGCTTCAGCAACGGCAACAGCGCTGACAGCGTGGTCTTCCTCGAAGCGCGCGGGGACGGCTTCTACCTGGAGTCAGAGGCCGAGATCACCCGCCATAGTCTGGTGTTCAGCCGCACCCGGGAAAGCGCGCTGTCCGTTCAGGACACAGCCACTTTCCTGGAAGGCCTGATCTGATGACGAGCGACCCGGAATCGAGGCTCCCGTGAACGACAGCGCGGCGGAATGGCGCAAGTCCAGCTACAGCAACCCCGATGGCCCCCAGTGCGTCGAAGTGGCATGTCTGTTCGGGAAGACGGCCGTGCGCGACACCCAGAACCGCAGACTCGGGCACATCGAGTTCGACGCCCCCTCATGGGCGGCCCTCCTGGGCACGATCCCGAGGAATTAGCCGCAGCCGGCAAGGGGCCCGCCGACCCAACCGGGGCCTCCCCCGGGCACCTCCGCGTGTACGGTCATCGTCGGCCGTTGGCACCGCGTACCGATACATTGCGGGCATGACCCCCCAGGGAGACCCCCGCCCCCAGCGCTTCCTCTGGGGAGCCCGAATGCAGATCTACCGCGACAACCACCCCCGCGCGTACACCCTCCGCTTCTCGGGCCTCCTGTTCCTCCTCATGGGTGCAAGCGGGATCATCGCGTTCGTGACCGCCGGCCGCCCGTGGCAGCTGAGTCTCCTCATCGCCGTGATCCTGCTGGCGGTGTTCACGATCCCCATGGCACTGATCATCGTGTTCTCGTCGCCCGCCAGAGTGACGGAGCGCGCCCGCCACGATCCCGGGTTCGCTCGCTTCCCCGCGGACACCGACCCCGCCAAGCTCGCGGAGGCCTGGCGGCTCGTCCGGCAAGGCAGGCTCGGCGCGGACCCGGAGACCAACCGGCTGGGACGGATCGTCGTCGCGAAGGAACTGAGCAGCACGTCGACGGCCCCTTCCTTCGCCCTGATAGGGATGGTGGCCTTTTTCAACGCCTTCCTGGGCATCAGCCGCCTCCTGGCGGAGGGAGTCTCGCCCTTTGTCTTCGTCCTCCTGGGACTGGCCATCCTCCTGAGCGGACTCTCCGTCTCGGTCCTCTTCCTGGTGCCACGCCAGCGCCGCCGTTCGAAGGCGTTCCGCGACGCCTACGACGACGCCGCCGGGGAGGCACCCGGCAACGCGGCGTAGACACACGGAGCGCTCCCGGCCCACGACCGGAGCCGTGTCCGCTCCGGAACACCCGCTGCGGGCTGCCGGTGCTCGAGAACGTCCCCGGAGGCGAAAGCGTCCGGGCACGAACTACCAGCAGAGAGGGTGGAAATCGCGGAAGAACCCGCCGCGCGGGCCGTCGTCGGGCAGGGTCGCGGCCCATACGACACCGGGAGCGCTGGCCTCGACCGGGCGTGCGCCCAGGTGCTCAGCACCGGGTGCGGTCGCGGTGACACCGGGGCAGACCACGTTGACGATGACCGGGGTGTCGGCCAGTTCGGCGGCCAGCACCGCTGTGAAGGCGTTCAGTGCTGCCTTGCTGACGGCGTGGGTCGCCGCCGATCCGCCCATCAGGGAAAGACCGAACCGCTCATCGGCATGGGACCCGGCGCCGGAGCCCACGTTGACGATGCGCGGGTGGTCCGAGGCGCGCAGCAGCGGGAGGAGGGCCTGGGTCATGCGCCATGCGCCGAACAGGTTCACTTGTAGGACATCGGCGGCGGCCCCCAGGTCAGCCCCGGTGGCGGTGTCGGTCCGGTCGGGGGAAGCTGCGGCGTTGTTGATCAGAATGTCGAGTCGCCCGGCGCGTGCGATGAGCGCTTCCACCGCGGCTTCGACCGCCGTGGGGTCGGTGACGTCGAGATCGACCGGGAGTGGTTCGACCCCCTCGATGGGGCTCGCCGCCTCGGCCGCCTGGCGGGAGTCCCGTGCGGTGATCAGCACACGAACCCCGGTCAGGGCCAGTTGTCGGGCGACCTCCAGGCCGATCCCGCGTGCGGCACCGGTGATCAGCGCCGTCGTCGCGGTTCCGGAAACCGTGGCGCGGGAGGTGGTGAGGTGTTCGTTCTGTGGCATGGGCCCATCCTCACGGGAGCCGGTCGGGCCCTCCATGCCTCCGAGTCCGTATTTTCTGCCCGATCGTCCCGAGCGGCCTGTCCGGGTCCGATCACGGAGCTTCCGGGCCGGCGGAGGGTGCGTCGCGCACCCGGGAGCGGTAGTGCAGCGGTGACTCGCCCACCTGCCGCCTGAACGCGCTGCTGAACGCGCCCTCCGATGCGTAGCCCAGTTCGGACGCCAGCGAACCTACGCGCACGTCGCTATCGCGCAGGGCGCGCTGCGCCAGGAGCATCCGCCAGCGGGAGAGGTAGGTCAGCGGCGGTATGCCCGCCAGGGAGCGGAAGCGGTCCGTGAACGAGGTTCGCGACATCGCGGCGGCACGCGCCAGCTCCTCCAGGCGCCAGGGTTTACCGGGTGCGCTGTGCATGAGCCCGAGCGCGGGACGCAGCTGCTCATCGGCCAGCGCCCGCAGCCACCCCGGGGGCAGTTCGAGTCGGCCGAGGTAGGCGCGCAGGACTTCGAGCACCAGGAGCTGGCCGTGTTGCCGGATCGCGAACTCCGCCCCCGGCCGGCCTCCCACCACCTCGGCGAGCAGCAGGTCGAGGGCGCCGCGCAACCGCAGGGCCTGGGTGTCCGCGGCCCGGACGTGCCCCACCGGAGGGAGGGTCTGGAGCAGGAGCTCGCGACCGACACGGTTGAGGTCGACCCGGATGCCGATGACGACGTCGTCGTGGTCGGCGTCGGCGGTGCGCAGGCGGAGGGTGTCCGGATCAGGTACGACCTCACGGCGCGGCCCGTCGCCGGCGCCGCCCTCGACCTCCAGCCACGACCGGTCGTTCAGGATGGCGACGTCGCCCGGTCCGAGCGCGATCGGCTCGCCGCCGTCGGCGGTGAGCCGGGACCGGCCGTGCACCATCACGATGAGCTTCATCGCTTCATCGACCGAGGCGCGCGACACCCAGGGGCCCTGTACCGCGAAGCCGCCGGTCACATGTCCGCGAATCCCGACGAGGTCGATCACCTCGGAGAGTTGGTCATCGGTCATGTCCGGAACTATCGCGAAAGAGACGGCATCCGGTCAACGTCCGCGCTCCTCTGTGTAGGACCACGGAGTCCTCTCCGTGTGAGCCTGCCAGGTGGCGCCAGTCGGTGTACCGGCTTTCTTCCGGCCGGTGGTGTTCCGCATCCCTCAGGAACGGCTCACGCCCAGGGGCCGGGTCCTGGTCCATGCCCGGTCGGCAGCGTCAACACCGTGGGGACGCGAGGGCCGACCGCCGTGGCGACCGTGACCCGGGTGGGGGCACTGTCGACAACGGCGGCCGATCCCCGAGTCCGGCAGGCTCACCCCTGTTCCTGAACGCCGGTGTGCCCTCCCCGTCGTGGCGGCGGATGCAGCAGGGGTGGGAGCAGAGGCCAGCGGCAGGAACTCAGCCGGTCCGGAGCCGGGGCGTGCTCACTCGCCGACAGCCGGGTAGTAGTCGTCCTTCTGACGGGCCTCCTGCCGGTCGGAGACGTCGACCTCCACCCCCGCCTGTGCGAAGGCCGCCCGCACCCGCTCGGCGGCCTCCTCACCCAGGTAGTGGTGGTGCAGGTCCAGGCGCTCCAGGTGGGAGAGCGCCGGCACGGCGGCGAGCAGGTCCTCGACGTCGTCCTCGCACAGGGTGCCCAGGGACAGGTCGAGCGAGGACAGGCGGGCCGTGATCGGAGCCTGGGCCAGGGCCCGCATCCACTCCCCGGTGCGGCTGGAGTTGCGCAGGCCCAGGTGTCCGAGCCCGGGCAGGGCCTCCCCGGACAGCAGGGGCGCCAGGTCGTCGGGGGTGGCGTCGCCGCCGTAGTCCTCCACGCCCAGCCACAGTTCCAGGCGCTGCAGCGCGGGCAGCCCCGAGGTCAGGACCTGGCGCACCACCTCGGCGGGCAGGCCGCCGCTCTGGAGGGTGAGCGAGCGCAGCGCGCCGTGTTCGGGCACGTGCAGGGAGAGCCTTTCGGCCCCCGCGTAGGTCTCCCCCACCCCGCGGACGGTGAACTCCTCCAGACGCGGGTAGGCGGCCAGCAGCGGAGCCATGTCGCAGTGCTGGATCCAGGAGATCTCGTTCTCCTCGAACGTGATGTCGCCGAGGAAGAGCGAGCGCAGTGCGGGCAGGGCCGGGGCGTGGGCGATCAGGGCGTCCCGGAGCTCACGGGAGGAGATGTCGCTGCCCTCCTCGAACCCCCAGTCGCCGATCACCAGCGCGACCACCCGGGAGGTGTCCACCTCCTCGACGAACCTGGCCAGGTAGGGGACGAGCTCCTCGGTGTAGCTGGAGAGGCGGAGCCGCCACGCCACCGAGTCCGGGGCGAGCTCGGCCTTGTCCATCCTCTCCCGGTGCGGGGTCGAGGTCGGGGCCTCCACGTGGTTCCTGCGCGCGCTGTAGGCGGCCTCCCGGAGGTAGTGCGCCTCCGCTTCCCGGTCGAGGAACTCGACCACGGGGAGGCCGGCGTACTCGGTGAGGTGTTCGCGGATCATGGTGTTTCTTCCTTGCGGGCCAGGGGTGTGCGACATGTCTAGCAGTGCGCGCGGACAGGCAGGGGCCGGGCGCAGCGTTTCTCCGGCGCATGGTCGAAGGTGGGAGCACCGAGCACGGCGGGCCCGCTCCCGAGGGCTGTGGTGAGCCCGAACCGTTCCTCCGTGAGGTCCTGACGAAGCTCGGCACGACGGTGCACACAACGTCACCCGGACCGAACGCTCTATACGAGGTCCGTTCCGGCGGGGAGAGGCAGGTCCGCTGCCCCTCCACCGGTGGGGCAGCGGCGGACCTGCGCGAGGGGCCGCAGATCCGGGGCGCGGAGACCGTCTCAGCGGCACCTGAGCCAGGGGCCGTGTTCCGGAAAGGGGTCAGGGTCGCCTTCCCGGTGCCGTCGAGATCACCTCGGCGCCTCCGCCCCGTGTGTCACCAGCAGTTGTCCCAACTCCTGGGTGCACCGTGTCAGTGCGACGTACAGTCCGTTCCAGCCACGGGGTTCGGCGGTGATGCCGGGGGCGTCGATGAGCAGGGTGGCGTCCCATTCCAGCCCCTTGGCCTCGGTGGCGGAGAGGACCGGCACGTCGGGCAGTGCCGCGCGCAGGGCCCGCAGGCGTTCGCGGGGAGCGATGACACCGACCATGCCCCCTGCCCACCGTTCCGAGAGTTCCCCGATGATGCGGACCGCCTCGGCCGCGAGGCCGTCCTCGTCCACCGTGCGTTCCCAGGGCTCGACGCCCGAGGCGCGCACGGCGCGAGGGGGTTCGTTCCGGCTGCCCGCGTTCTGGAGTACCGGCCCGGTGAGGGCCATGACCTCCAGCGGGGTGCGGTAGCAGATGGTCAACCGGGCTTGCGCCCATCTTGCGCCGAAGGCCGCGCCCACCGCGTCCTCCCAGGTCGTGTGCCGGTGCGGCGCCTCGGCCTGATCGATGTCGCCGACAGCGGTGATCGAACGGGAAGGGCAGCGGCGCATGACCATGTGCCACTGCATCTCGGAGAGTTCCTGTGCTTCGTCCACGACGACGTGCCCGTACACCCAGTCCCGCTGTGCCGCGGCCCGGTCGGTCAGGAACTCCCCCTGCTCCTCGTTCGGTTGCACATCACCCAGAAGATCGTCCAGGGCGTCGAACAGGGGGATGTCACTGCTTGCCCACTCCTGCGGTTCACCGACGACCATCTCCCTTTCGGCGTCGGTGAGCTCCGGCGCCCACCGGCGCAGCAGTTCCGCGTCACCGAGCAACCGACGCAGTTCCGTCGTCGTGTCGCGGGTCGGCCACCACCCCTCCAGCGTGGCGGCCACGCCGGAGTCGGCGGCGATCCGGTCGTGCAGTCGCTCCAGGTCCTCCTCGGTGAGCTCTCCGTCGACATCCGTTCCGGTGGTGCCGTTGCTCGCGGCGCGGTTGTCCGAGCGCGTGATCCCGGCGTCGAACCGGGCGAGCAGGTCCTCGAAGCCCTCTTCCATCTGCGCCAGTAGCTCTTCGCTGCGCTCGGCTATCGCGTCGGTCAGCAGATGGTGGACCTGTTGGCCGAAGAGGGCGCGCGCTGCGTGGTAGGAGTGCCCGGCCGTCGCCGACGCGAGAGCCCGGGCGACCCTGTGTTCACCGATCGTGTACCGTTCCCCCTCCCACACCAGTTCGAGGTCGACGGGCCGCGGGACGAGCGAGGCCGAGTACCGGGAGAGCGCCTGCTGCCAGAGCCCCCTGCCCTTGATCTCCGCGATCTCGCGCGACTCCGCACGCTCCACGCCGACCCCCGGGACGAGGGTGTCGCAGGTCGCCGACACGATGGCGGTCTCCCCGAGGGCCGGCAGCACCTGGGTGATGTACTCCAGGAAGCGCAGGGACGGGCCCAGGACCAGGACGCCCTGCGCGGCGAGTTGCGGATAGGTGAAGAGCAGGTACGCCACCCGGTGCAGTGCCACCACGGTCTTGCCGGTGCCCGGGCCGCCCTGCACGACCAGCGGCCCCCGGGAGTCGGCGCGGACCACCTCGTCCTGCTCGCGCTGCAGGGTGGCCGCCGCGGTACCCATGCGGCCGGTGCGCCGCTCTCCGAGGGCCGCGAGCAGGGCGCCCTCGCCGACCAGTTCACCCGCCCCCGACCCGTCGAGCGGCTCGTCGTCGACGCCGGTCACCTCCCGCCCGTCGACACGGATGTGGCGGCGTCGGCCCTGCCCCTGGGGGTCGACCGGCGTCGCGGTGTAGAAGGGCCTCGCGGCCGGTGCGCGCCAGTCGATGACCAGGGGATCGCTGTCGTCCCCCGCGCTGGGCACACCGACGCGCCCCACGCGCAGGACCGTCCGGTCGAGCGCGTCGAGCCGGCCGAAGATCAGACCCCGGTCCGCGCGCCGCAGCTCCTCGCGGCGGTCGGCCATCATGCGCAGCCGGGCGTGCCCGGTCGTGTCGCCCGCCGGGACCGCGATCTCGGCGTCGAGGTACTGGAGTATCTCGTCGCGGCGCGTGAAGGCCTCGTCGAGGACGAGCTGTTCCTCGGCCACGGCTGCGGTCTGCGCGGCATGGTCGCCATTCGGCGATGGGGTGGCATTGCGTGGGGGCACTCGAAATCTACCCTTTCCGTTTCACGGTAGAAGCAAGGAGCGTAACACCGCGAAACAGCGAAATATTCGTTGGCGTGAGTGTCGTCACTTCTGCCTGGTGCTGTAGCAGAAATCGCGGGCATGGTGGTTGCCGAGGTCGGTGGGCAGGGTCGCGGAGTCCGGCGGTCGGCCGGTTGCGTCCGGTCGGGCGTTCTGTCAGCCGATATCCGCTACTGCATTCTCGGTGCCACGGGAAAAACCGGTATCAGGTGTCGGATGTCGCCGAATGCCGTCGGTCGACCGCTTGCAGGAATGGCCCGGGGCGACGGCGCCGGTCCGTGCGCAGCCGGGGCCGAACGCGTTCGCGGCGTGTGGCGTTCGAGAGTGGCCGGTTGCCCTGCCCATCGCGTACGCGGAGTGGATGGCGGCGCGGTGCACCGTTGGCGCCGCCCGGACGGAACACCCCCGCCTCGGACCCTGCGCAGGGCCTCCGCCGCGGCGCGGTGGCCGCTCCTCACGGCACCGTCGAGGGCGCCGTTGCCGAGAAGGTCCGCGGTCGCGGTGGCAGTCCGGTGCACGCGCCCTCGCGAAGCACGCAGCCCGAGTCCGTGCCGGGTGAGGAGGTCGGGCGGGATGGGCAATCGGGGCTCGGCTCCGAAACCGGGGGACACCGCACCCACCGACCCTCCCCGACCGGGCCCGTCGTACCGTCCTGACCAGGCTCTTCGTCCTGGGGAGTCGTCGTCTCGGCCCGGTGCCGAAAAATCTTCGCCATTCGGGAGAACTCCTCCGGCCCCTCTGACATCAGAAGGCACAGAAAGAAACCACGGACACAAGAGGAGCGGCGCTGGGAGCGTCCCGCCGAGCACAGGAGAAAGGGCGATCCGCGTTGCCGGGCGACCGAAATGCACAAACTCGGACACGCGTCGATGACGGAACGAGCCCGACACATCCGATCCCGACGTCGATGAGGCATAGCTAGAGGCCACGGCACCTCTCGACGAGCTCGACCGGCGGGGAAGCGCCCATCGGAGCGCATTTTTCCCGGGTTGCACGAGACACCGCACCTCCCCCACCGCGCGTGTTCTCCATTCCCGAAATCCCTGCCAAAGCCATACCCGAAAACCCTCACCCGCAATGAGATATCTCTTCCCTCGGGGAGAAAGGAATCGCATGAACCGCAATTTCCGTACCACCGTCCTGGCCCTCGCGACCTCCGGCGTGGTGGCCCTCGGCTCCGCAGCGTGCTCCTCCGAGGAAGTGATCGACGCGGTGGCCGCCGGTTCGGACGCGGGTGAGGGCAACGAGGCCGCGGTGGTGACGGAGCCCCGGAGCGGCCTGCTGGAATTCATCGCCCCGGGCGAGTTCAGCATCGACGGCGAGGCCTTCTTCGTCACCGAGGAGACGCAGATCCTGGGCGGCCTCAACGCCTGCCCCGCCGAGGACGGCCTCGACGAGAACGGCTTCGGCGTCGTGGACTGCGACCTGGAGTCGCTCGAGGCCGCGGTGCAGGGCGGGGCGCCCGTGTACGCCGAGGCCGAGGTGGAGGAGCCCGGGAACGCCCTCTCGATCACCGAGTACGACAACGACCGCCAGGCCGAGCCGGCGCCCGGGGCGGCTCCCGGCGAGGGCGCCGCCGGGACCGACGAGGCCCCCGAGGGCTCCGCCGTCGTGCGGGGCGAGCTGGAGTACATCGCCCCGGGTGAGTACATGATCGACGGGACGGCGTTCTTCGTGGCCGAGGACACCGTGATCTACGCCGGTGTCTACGCCTGCGCCGGGGGCGTCCAGGACCCCGACACCGGCGACGTCATCTGCGACTTCGACGAGTTCGACGCCACCCTGGCGAACGGCACCTCCGTCATGGCCGAGGTCCAGGTCGTCGAGGGCGTCGCCGAGTCGATCACCGAGTACTAGGACCGGTCCTCCCGAGGGGGCGGTCGACGTCCCCTCGACCATCCGGCGAAGGCCCTGCTCAGCAGGGCCTTTTTCGTGTGCCCACCAGGGGTGACGGCTGAGTGCAGCCTCACAGAACCGGTCGGACTCCCGGGCGCGGATCGGAACGTAGCCTTCTCATCGGATGAGAATTTGCCCTTTTCATACCTTTTGTCCGATCCATAGAGTGAGCCGGTCCCGAGCGCCGCTCGGAGCTGGCCAGGTCCGGGAGAGGGGGCGCCATGTCAGCCGACGCGACGTCCGGCAACGCGGGGCGGACCACCGACCGCCTGCTCGGCGTGCTGATGGTCTTCGCCGAAGCGGAACACGCCACCGCCGCGGAGGTCTCCGAGGCCACCGGCATCCCGGTCAGCACCGTCTACCGGATGCTGGACCGGCTGTCCGCGACCGGGTTCGTGCAGCGTGTCGGCACCGCCTACGGGGCCGGCCCCGTGGCGGTCCGGTTCGCGGAGAAGTACCGCAACGGCGCGCTGGAGCGCACCGCCATCGGCCCACGGCTGGAACGGCTCTCGCACGAGTCCGGCGAACTGGCGGCCTTCATGGTGCCGGTCGGCACCGAGGCCCTGTGCGTGGACGCCGTCGAGGGGGCCCGGGTGCTGCGCTGCTGCTACACCCGCGGAGCCGTGCAGCCGCTGCTGCGCGGGGCCACGGCCGAGGCGCTGCTGGCCCACCTCCCCGAGTCACGGCGCCAGCAGGTGTACGCCGCCTACCGGCTCCCCGCCGAACGGGTGCGGGCCCTGGAGGCCGCGCACCCCCTGGTGCGGGAGCAGGGCGTGGCGGTCAGCGAGAGCGCCCTCGACGAGGGCGTGTGGGGCGCGAGCGCCCCCGTGCTCGGCGACTCGGGCTCCCTGAACGGGGTCGTCACCGTGATGGCCCCGGCGGCGCTGACCGAGCGCCGGCGCCCCTACTACGTCCGCCTCGTCAAAGAGGCGGCGCGTGACCTGAGTGGAGGAACGATTTGAACAGGGTGGATCCCCCCGTCTGGACCGGGCGCGACGACGGCCCCGGCGCCGAACACCGGCGCTGGCACACCACCGTGCGCCCGCTCGACGACGCCGGCCGGGCCGGAACCGCGATCGTCGGCTTCGCCTCCGACGAGGGCGTGCGCAGGAACAGGGGCCGCACCGGCGCCGCCGAGGGACCCGCCGCCCTGCGCCGCGCCCTCGCCCCGCTCGCCCTGCACCGGGACGAGGCGCTGTACGACGCCGGGGACGTCCGCGTGGACGACGGCGACCTGGAGGCCGGCCAGCGCGCGCTGGGCTCGGTGGTGGCCGGGGCCATGAGGGCCGGGCACTTCCCCGTCGTGCTCGGTGGCGGCCACGAGGTCGCCTACGCCAGCTACCTGGGCCTGGACGAGGGCCTGGGCTCGGACCGGACCCGCACTCTGGGCGTGCTCAACATCGACGCCCACTTCGACCTGCGCGAGGAGCCGGAGCCCACCTCCGGAACACCCTTCCTCCAGATCTGCGAGGCCGAGCGGGCCCGGGGACGCGACTTCCGGTACGCCGTCGTCGGGATCAACGAGGCCGGGAACACCCCCGTGCTGTTCGACCGCGCCGACCGGCTCGGCGTCGAGTACCTCACCGACGACCGGTGCACCGCCGCCCGCCTGGAGCGGGTACTGGCCTTCGTCCGTTCCTTCCTGGACACGGTGGACGACGTCTACCTCACGCTCGACCTGGACGCCCTGCCCGCATGGGTGGCGCCCGGGGTGAGCGCCCCCTCGCCGCTCGGCGTTCCGACCGAGGTGGTGCAGGCCGTGGTCGAGGAGGTCGCCGCCTCGGGACGGCTGGCCCTGTTCGACGTGGCCGAGCTCAACCCGTCCCTGGACGTGGACGGCCGGACCGCGCGCGTCGCCGCACGCATGGTGGACCGCGTGCGCGCGGCCAGAGGACGGAACTCGTGAACATCTCCCTGGACCTGATCCAGACCACCACCCTGGCCGTCGTCCTGCTGCTCCTGGGCGAGTTCGCCCGGCGCCACATCGGCTTCCTCCAGCGGTTCAGCATCCCCGGCCCGGTGATCGGCGGTTTCGCGTTCGCGCTGGCCGTCCTGGCGCTGCGGGAGACCGGTGTGGCCCAGCTGGAGCTGGACACCACGCTGCAAGAGCCCGCGATGATCGCTTTCTTCACCACCATCGGCCTCGGCGCCAGCGTCAGCCTGCTCCGCAAGGGCGGCAAGCTGCTGATCGTCTACCTGCTGGCGTGCTGGACCCTGGCGATCCTCCAGAACGTGGTGGGCATCGGCATGGCCACGGCCCTGGGCATCGACCCGGTGCTGGGCGTGATGGCCGGCGCCGTCGCCCTGGAGGGCGGCCACGGCGCCGCGGCGGCGTTCGGCCCCACCGCCGAGGCCCTGGGCACCGACGGCGCCACCGCGATCGCGATCGCCGCGGCCACCTTCGGCCTGGTCGCGGGCGGTCTGCTGGGCGGTCCGATGGCCTCCTGGCTGATGCGGCGCCACAAGGTGGAGGTGCCCGCGGCCGCCGACACCGCCGCGTCCGCCGCCGCCGAGGCGCAGGAGAAGGAGGAGCCGGTGGGCTACGGCCCGCTGGTGAACACCGCCGTGCTGATCGGCGTGGTGATGGTGGCCGGGGTCGCGCTGGGCACGTGGTTCAGCGAGACGACCGGGTTCGTGCTGCCCGCGTACGTGGGCGCCATGGTGGTGGCGGCCGTCGCGCGCAACGTCGGTGACCGGTTCGGGCTGCGCATGCACCAGGGCGCCCTGTCGCTGGTGTCGTCGCTGTCGCTCGGCCTGTTCCTCACCATGGCCATGATGGGCCTGCGGATCTGGGACCTGTACGCGCTGGCCCTGCCGCTCGTGCTGCTCCTCGCGGTCCAGGTGATCGTCCTGCTGCTGTTCGTCGCGCTGGTCGTGTTCCGCCTGCTGGGGAAGGGCTACGACGCCGCGACGATGGCGGCCGGCATGGTCGGCCACGGCCTGGGCGGCACCCCCAACGCGATGGCGAACATGGACGCCTTCAACCGGCGTTTCGGGGTCCGTTCGGAGAAGGCCTTCCTGATCGTCCCGCTGGCCGGTGCGGTGCTGATCGACATCGTGGCGCTGCCGTGGATCGTGTGGTGCATCAACGCGGTGGCCTGACCCGAGCCGCCTCCCGAGGGATCCCCGGGTCGCCGACCTGGGGGTCCCTCGTCGTTTCGGCCTGGGTCCCCGCTCCGGGGCGGGGGCCGCGGGGCGTCCTGAAGGGGGAAGGGTCCGGAGAGCATCCGAGCCGGAGGGGCGTCGGTGATCTGCTGCCTCGACGCCGCCACCGACGCCTGGACGGCCGCGGACGGGGCGATCCCGCTGTCGGTGCCCCTGGACCGAGCGATGGGCACGCCGGACGAACCGGGCGCCTGGGAGGGCCCGGGCGCGGGCCGGGCGACCGGCCTCACCGGAGATTCGGTCAGGTCAGGCGGGGCGCGGAAACGGCTGTGAAGCGGGCGTCACCCGAGGAGTCGCGGGAGAGCCTCGGGTCACGATATGGCGTCGGCGTGCAACAAATCCGGCGTCTGAGCACTCCCTTTACCTGAGCCTCCTGCGCCACGCGGGGCTCCGATCCTCCACCGAACCCCCGAGGTACACATGCTGAACCCTGCCCTCACGCGCCGCATCACCCTGGGTGTGGCCGCCGCCGGATCCACCCTCGTCCTCGCCGCTTGCGGCGGGGCCGCCCCCGAGCCGGAAGCGGCCCCGGAGGCCGCCGAGGTGACCGAGGAGGAGACCCCGGAGATCGACACCGCCGACTTCAACCAGGGCCCGATCCCCGACGCCGCGCCGGAGGTGACCGCGGAGGACCTGCCCGCCGAGCCCGACAGCTCCGCGCCGCTGGGCGACCGCATCGCCTGGGAGGCCCTGGAACAGGTCTCTATTTTCGCGTCGGTCGTGGACCCGGACGCCACATCCGAGTGCCCGGAGATCGCGGGCACCGAGGGGGAGACCGCCACGTGCACGGTGAACTTCCTCGGGGAGGAGTTCGAGTACGCGATCACGGTGGAGTCCTCCGGCATCCTCGTCTCCTACCAGCCGCAGCTCGTGGACGGGCCGCTGATCCGCGAGACGGTCGAGGACACCCTGCGCGTGCAGGCGGACACCGAGTACGTGCTCTGCGACATGGAGGCCGACCTCGTGCGAGGCGAGCCCGACACGGACGCGCCGTTCACGTGCCAGGCGCTGGACGAGGCGACCGGAGAGGTCGACGAGTACACCCTGAGCATCTCGATGTACGGGGCGTTCACGTTCTTCGTGGTCTGACCGGTGACCGGGCCGCCGTCCGTCGCCCCGAGCCCGGTCGGGGCGA
>NZ_JBSHDN010000005.1:0-103846 GCF_053616335.1 Nocardiopsis sp. NPDC055824 | reverse complement strand
GGGGGCCCCCCCCCCGGGGCGCGGGGGCGCCCACCCCCCCCCCGCACCCCGGGGCGCGGCGCGCTTCCGGTCCCGCTGGGCGGGACGGGCCCCGCCCCTCCGGCCCGGAGGGGCGCCCGTGCGGCCGCGCGAAGACCTGCCCGTTCCGGGAGCCCCCCTTCCCGTGCGGACGCGGCGGGGGTACTCTGCCTGCGGTTGGGAGCGCTCCCAAGACGCTCTTCCCGGGGACCCGCACAGAGCAAGGAGTTTCCGCATGGACCAACGACTCTCCCGGGCCGCCCGGCGCATCGGCGCGGGCCTCGGGCTCACCCTGGCACTCGTCGCGGGCGCCCTCGCCCCCGCCGCGGCGGCGCGAACGGAGGAGGACACGGTGCGGATCATGCCGCTGGGCGACTCGATCACGGGCTCGCCCGGATGCTGGCGGGCCCTGCTCTGGGCCGACCTGGTGGAGGCCGGGCACACGGACGCCGACTTCGTGGGAACCCGGCCGGGCGACGGCTGCGGTTTCGAGTACGACGGCGACAACGAGGGCCACGGCGGCTTCCTCGTCACCGACGTCGCGGACCGCGGCCTCCTCGTGGACTGGCTCGCGCGGACGGAGCCCGACGTGGTGCTGATGCACTTCGGCACCAACGACGTGTGGAGCGGCGTCCCCGCGGAGACGGTCCTGGACGCCTACAGCGTGCTCGTCGCGCAGATGCGGGACCAGAACCCCCGCATGCGCGTCCTGGTCGCCCAGATCATCCCGATGGACCCCGCCCGCAGCTGCGCCGGGTGCGGGCGGGGCGTCGAGGACCTCAACGCGGCCATCCCGGCGTGGGCGGCCGGGGAGAGCACGGCGGAGTCGCCGGTGACCGTGGTGGACCAGTGGACCGGGTTCGACACCGGCACCGACACCTACGACGGGGTGCACCCCTCGGGCAGCGGCGACCGCAGGATCGCCGACCGCTGGCTGGAGTCCCTGCTCCCGCTGTTCTCCTGAGGCCGCCCCGGACCGGGGTCGCCCCGGACCGGGGTCGCGCCGGACCGGGGCCGCGCCGGACCGGGGCCGCCCCGGGCCCGGTCCGGCGATTCCAGGACGAACCCGGAGGGGAAGAAGTCGCCCGTGTTTCGGTAAAGTCGGCCGATTCCGGTGATCGAATGGTTACTATGCGTGGTGTTCTGATCGTTCGCACACCGGGAGCAGTCGTGCACCGCACCGCCCTGGCCCTCGCGGCCACCGCCGTCCTGTCCCTCGCCTTCGCCGTGCCCGCACAGGCGGAGCGCACCGTGACCACCAGCCACACACTGAGCATCCGGACGCCGTCCACGGGAGAGGTGCGGCAGGTCACCCTGGAGTGCCGGCCGACCGGCGGGGACCACCCCGAGGCGGAGCGGGCCTGCGCGGCCGTCGACGGGGCCGGATCGATCGCCCGGGCCAAGGGGGAGGGCGGCATGTGCACGATGATCCACCAGCCCGTCGTGGCCGTCGCCGAGGGCGCCGAGAGGTACGAGGAGGAGTTCTCGAACTCCTGCCTCCTCGTGAGCCAGAAGGGCGTCCTCTTCGACTTCTAGACGCGCTCCCCGGGCGCTTCCGGCGGTCCCGGAGCCGTGGCCCCGGACGGCCCGCGGACCACGGTCCGGGACCGCCCCGGGGCCGGCGGGCGGGGCAGGGGCCCGGCCCGCCGGCCTCAGTCGTCGTCCTGGGACTTCCTGGGCCGGCGCGAGCGCCTGGCGACGCGCAGGAGCGCCTCGCTCAGCTCCTCGACCTCCTGGGTGCGGATGCCCGGGATCGGGTCGCCGAAGTGCTTGGGCACGATGGCCTCGGTGAACCCGAGCCGCTGCGCCTCCGCGACCCTGCGGCGGACGCCCGAGACGGTGCGCACGTCGCCCGCGAGGCCGACCTCGCCGATCGCGATGAACCCGACGGGGAGGGCGACGTCGTTGCTGGAGCTGGCCGCCGCCATGGCGAGCGCCAGGTCCACCGCGGGCTCGGTGAGCTTCACGCCGCCGACCGTCGAGGCGTACACGTCCATGTTGGCCAGCCGCATGCCCGTGCGCTTCTCCAGCACCGCCAGGATCATGTTGACCCGGGAGGTGTCCAGGCCCGAGGTGGCGCGGCGCGGGGCCGGCAGGGGCGTGGGCGCGACCAGCGCCTGGACCTCGGTGATCAGGGGGCGCCGGCCCTCCATCGCGACGGTGACGCAGGTGCCGGGCACGGGGTCGGTGCGCTCGGTGAGGAACAGGCCGCTGGGGTCCGGCAGGCCGACGATGCCGCTCTCGGTGAGCTCGAAGCAGCCGATCTCGTCCGTGGGGCCGTACCGGTTCTTGATCGCGCGCAGCAGCCTCAGCTGGGAGTGGCGCTCGCCCTCGAAGTGCAGCACCACGTCGACCAGGTGCTCCAGCATGCGGGGGCCCGCGATCGAGCCGTCCTTGGTCACGTGGCCGACCAGGATGGTGGCGATCCCGCGCTCCTTGGCGATCTGGATCAGCGCGCCGGTCACCTGGCGGATCTGCGTGACACCGCCGGGAACGCCGGTGGCGTCGGGGGAGACCATGGTCTGCACCGAGTCCACGATCAGCAGCCGGGGGCCGACCTGGTCCACGTGGCTGACGAGGGAGGCGATGGAGGTCTCGGCGGCGAGGTAGAGCTTGTCCGACAGGGCCCCGAGGCGCTCGGCGCGCAGTCGCACCTGTCCGGCGGACTCCTCGCCGGTGATGTACAGCACGGGCCCGTCCGCGGCCCGCATCGCCGCGACCTCCAGGAGCAGCGTGGACTTGCCCACGCCGGGCTCGCCCGCCAGCAGGACGACGCCGCCGGGGACGGCGCCCCCGCCCAGGACGCGGTCGAGCTCGCCGACCCCGGTGGGGACGGCCTCGGCGCTCTCCACGCTGATCTCGGTGATGGGGCGGGCCCGGGAGGTGACGGGCGCGGCGGCGACGGACATCGCGGCGGGGGCCCCGGCCTCCTCGACCGTCCCCCAGGCCTGGCACTCGCCGCAGCGGCCCACCCACTTGAGGGTGGTCCATCCGCACTCCGCGCACCGGAACGTCGTCTTCGCTGCCTTTGCCATGGTCGCCACGCTAGCGGCTGCCGGGGACAGGCCCGTCGGGGGCGGAACGGATTCTCCGCGACACACGAAAGTTACCTACGGGTTATGGGGAACTTCCGGTAGGTCGTGTTAAAGAATCTGTAAGGGTCCGACTACTCCCTGCCCCCCGCTCCCCGGAGAGGAACCCGCGTGCCCCGTAACGACGCAAACCCCGCCACCCCCCGACACCGGTGGCTCCGCCGAGTCCTGGTCCCCGCGGCCGCGGCGGTCCTGGGCCTGTCCCTGGTCTCGCCGCCGTCCGCCGCCGCGGAGGAGGCCGAGGCGGCCGCCTTCCAGCACTACGTGGCGCTGGGCGACTCCTTCGTCGCCGGGCCCCTGGTCCGCCAGCAGCAGGCCCAGGCCCGCGTGCCCCTGCTCGGCTGCATGCAGTCGAACCACAACTACCCCAAGATGCTCGCCGAGCGGATCGGGGTCGCCGAGCTGACCGACGCCAGCTGCTCCGGCGCGCGGATGGAGCACTTCTACGAGAACCAGTTCACCGACACGCTCCCGCAGCTCGACGCGCTGCGGCCGGAGACCGACCTGGTCACGGTCGGCATCGCGGGCAACGACTTCGGGTTCTCCGACGTGTTCGTCGAGTGCGCCAAGCGGAGCCTGGGCAACCCCCTGGGCAGCCCGTGCGCCAACTACTACGGCGACGAGCTCGACGTCCGGATCGAGGGCCTGCGCGGCGAGATCTCCCAGGTCTACGCCGACATCGCGGAGCGCAGCCCCGACGCGACGGTCCTCAGCGTGGGCTACCTCCAGCTCCTGCCGGAGAGCGGGGGCTGCTGGCCGAGCACGCCCATCGCCCGCGGGGACGTCCCGTTCCTCGACGCGGCGCAGACGTCGCTCAACGCGGTGATCAAGGAGGAGTCGGAGGCCAACGGCGCGGTGTTCGTGGACGTCCTGGAGCGGGGCAGGGACGTGTGCAAGCCCTCCGGCACCCGCTGGGTCGAGGGCCTGATCCCGGAGAACGGGGCCCCGGTGCACCCCAACCGGCTCGGTATGGAGGCGACGGCGGACTTCGTCCAGGCCGCGGTGGGCGTGCCCTCCCCGGCTCTGTGACGGAGGGTCGCCGACCCAGGGATAGGGGGTCCGTTTACTGGTCGAATGACCGTTATCTCCCCTCGGGTAAAGCAGCCTTTACCCTCCTTGGCGGCCAACTGGACCACGGAGAGTGATTTCTTCGGGTGGCTGTGTGACGAATGGTGGTGCGTCGAGGCGGAGAGATCCGCGTCACAGCGGCGCGGACGCCCCGGCGTGACTACTCACACGAGTGGAGCACCACCGTCATGCGACTACCGCGACAGCACGAGCAAAGGCAGGCCTGTCGTCCTACGGACCCGGGGCGACAGGCCTCGCCCGCCCGCCCCCGCCGGGGCGGACCGCGATCGCTCACGGCCGCCGCGCTCGCCGCGGCCTTCCTGTCCTCCGGCGCGGCCCCGGCCCTCGCCCAGCACGCGCAACCGGCGCCGGCGGCCCCGGGCGCCGGCGCACCTACGAGGGTCCACCAGGCGGCGCTGCCCTCCTCCACCGTCGAGAAGGCCATCAGCGCCGCCGAGTCCAAGAAGGGCACCCCCTACGGCTGGGGCGGCACCGGACCGGACTCCTTCGACTGCTCCGGCCTCGTCCAGTGGTCGTTCGCGCAGGCCGGGGTGGACCTCCCCCGCATCGCCCACGACCAGGTGCGGGAGGGGACCAGGGTCTCCTACTCCGACGCCAGGAGGGGCGACATCCTCTACTGGGCCGACGGCGGAGGGTACGCCTACCACGTCGCCATCTACCTCGGCGGCGGCCGCATGATCGACGCCCCGAAGTCCGGGGACCAGGTCCGCGAGCGGGACGTCAACCGCTACAACCTCGCCGGCGCGGTACGCCTGTGACGGGGACGGTCCCCGCGGGCGGCGCCGACGGCGGCCGCGAGCGTCCCGGGCGGTGAACCCGGGACCCCGGACACACCCGGCCACCGGGTCAGTACCGCTTCCACCACAGGTTGACCGCGTAGTCCACCGACAGCCCGGGATGGGACCGCACGATCTCCGCGGCCAGCGCGGAGGGGAACTCGATCCGCACCACCGCCTCGAAGGCGCGGCGGTCGGTGAACGACCAGCGCATCGTCAGGGGCTCGCGGGTGAACCCGCGGGCCGCCCAGAACCGTTCCACGGCGGCCGGGTCGTACGACGGCAGCGAACGCCGGAACCAGGAGCCGAAGGTGGAGCGCGTGGCGTCGTTGTCGATCACGAACGCGACCCCGCCCCGCCGCATCACGCGGTCGAGCTCGGCCAGGCCGGGCTCGCACCCCGGACCGAAGAAGTAGGCCCAGCGCGCGTGCGCGACCTCGACGACGGAGTCGGGGACGGGCAGCCGCTGGGCCACTCCGTCCAGGACCCGGACGTGGTCCAGGCCCCGCACCCGGGCCCGGGCGGCCCCGGCCAGGGACGGGTGCGGTTCCACGCCGGTGACCCGGCTCGCCCGCGCGGCGAACCCCGGCAGGTGGTAGCCGGTGCCGCAGCCGACGTCCAGGACGTGGGCCCCGTCCATGGGACGGACGCGGTCCATGGCCGCGCCGATCACGCCCTCGGGGTCCACCGCCCGGTTCTCCAACTCGTACGTCTGCGGGTTCCGCCAGATGTTGGGGCTGGGGATCGCGTCCCTGGGGATCATGCACCGCACACTAGCCATCCGGCCCGACCCGGCCTGCGGGTCCCCCGCCGGTCCCCGTGCCGTGTTCCCGCGGTCCCGGACCGGTCGCGGCGGGCCCCGCCCCGCCCGGGCGCCGTGCGGGGGAGGGACGGGGCGGGAGGGGGCGGGGAGGCCCGGGGGACGCGGCGCGCCGCGCTCGTCCGGGCGGAACGCACGGAGGGCCCGACAGCGCATAGTCTGGGGGCGTGAGTCCTATCCAGGTCCCAGACGCACCCGTCGTCCTGTCGTCGGCGTCGGTCTACCCGGAGAAGACCCCGGCCGCCTTCGAGATCGCGGCGAAGCTGGGGTACGACGGGGTGGAGGTCCTCGTCTCCTCCGATCCGGCCAGCCAGGACATCGACCTCCTGCGGCGCCTCTCGGACTACCACCAGATGCCCGTCACCGCCGTCCACTCGCCCTGCCTGGTCCTCACCCAGCGTGTGTGGGGCAGGGAGCCCTGGGGGAAGCTCGTCCGCTCCAAGGAGATGGCCGAGGCCCTGGGCGCGAAGACCATCGTCGTCCACCCCGCCTTCCGCTGGCAGCGCGAGTACGCGCGCGAGTTCGAGAGCGGGATCTCCCGTATGCAGGACGAGACCGACGTCGTCTTCGCGGTGGAGAACATGTACCCCGTGCGGGTCCGCGACCGCGAGGTCGTCCCCTACGCGCCGAGCTGGAACCCCCTCGACCGCGACTACCCCGACGTCACGCTCGACCTGTCGCACACCGCCATGTCCGGCTCCGACGCCATGCAGATGGCCAGGCAGCTGGGCGACCGCCTCTCGCACGTCCACGTGACGGACGGCTTCGGCGGTCAGAACCTCGACGAGCACCTCATCCCCGGCCGCGGGACCCAGCCGGTCGGCGAACTCCTGGAGTACCTGGCCGAGCGCGGCTTCGGCGGGCAGCTGGTGCTGGAGGTCAGCACCCGCAAGGCCGCCGACCGCCAGGCGCGCATGCGCGAGCTGGCCGAGGCCCTGGCCTTCACCCGCCTGCACTTCGCGCAGACCTCCTCGGCGTCCGGCCGCACGCACGACCGCCGCGAGCGCATCGCCCTCCTGCGCCGGAAGCCGTCGGCGCCGCCCCGCCGCTTCTCGGTGGACGGCGGCGGCACGGTCGACGACAAGGGCACGGTCGACCCGGGCGGGAGCTGACGCGGTCCGGCCCCGGCGGGTCCGGGGCCTGCGCGGTCCGCCGTCCACAGGCCGGGACGCGGGGTCCCCCCGGGCCGGCGGGGCCGCTAGCGTGGACGTGACCCGCAGAGAGGACTCTTCATGATCGCGATCATCGGTGCCGGGAAGATGGGCGAGGCGCTGCTCGCCGGAATGCTGGCCAAGGGCCACGCGCCGGAGGACGTCCTCGTCACCGAGCCGCGCGAGGAGCACGCGGAGGAGCTGCGCCGCCGCTACCGGGTCGAGGTGGTCTCCGCGACGGACGCGGCCAAGCGCGCGGACACGCTCCTGCTCGCCCTCAAACCCCAGGACATGGTGGCGCTGCTGGACGACCTGTCCCCGCACCTGGGCTCGGAGCGCCTGATCATCTCCGTCGCGGCCGGGATCACCACCGCCGTCCTGGAGAACCACCTGCCCGCCGGGACGCCCGTCGTCCGCGCCATGCCCAACACGCCCGCCCTGATGGGAGAGGGGATGACCGCCGTCGCGGGCGGCGCCCACACCGACGGGGCCCACCTGGACCGGGCGGAGGCGCTCCTGGCCACGGTCGGCGAGGTGATCCGGGTCGGCGAGCAGCACATGGACACGGTGACCGCCATCTCGGGCAGCGGCCCCGCGTACTTCTACTTCATCGCGGAGACGATGATCGAGGCCGGTGTCGCCATGGGGATGCCGCGCGTCACGGCGCAGAAGCTCGTCGGGCAGACCATCACCGGCGCCGCCGCCATGCTCAACGGTTCGGGGGAGCACCCGGTGGTGCTGCGCGAGGCCGTGACCTCCCCGGGCGGCACCACGGCCGCCGCGCTGCGCGAGCTGGAGCGGCACGGCGTCCGGACCGCGTTCACCGACGCCATCGAGGCGGCCCGGGACAGGAGCGGCGCGCTCTCCGGAAGCTGACGGGGCCGGAGCGGGCCCGCCGCCGGTCCCCCCGGGGCGCCGGACGGCGGCCGCCACCGCAGGTCGGCGCGGGACCCGCGGCGGTGCGGGACCGGGCCGGGCGGGACCGCCGGCCGCGCGCGGGGCGGGGGAGCGCACCGCGCGGGGGAGACGCCGGGGACGTCGGCGATCGGGGGTTGGCCGGAAACGGCCTTTCTTGACGAATCCGGACGTCGTGGTCCATGTGTACTGTGCAGGGGAAGGGGCGCGCACGCCCCTCTCTGTCTCGCCCGCGCGAGCCATCCCCCTCTCCTGCTTCCAGGGTCCTCCATGACATCTCCCCCTCCCCCGTCCGACCCCTCCCAGCCGCCGGGCGGAGGCCCCCCTCCGGGAGGCCCGCCGCAGGGCGGCGCCCCCCGCGGTCCGGCGGGAGGCCCGCCGCAGGGCGGCGCCCCCCGCGGTCCGGCGGGAGGCCCGCCCACGGGCGGATTCCCGCCCGGAGGCCCGCCTTCGGGAGGCCCGCCGCACGGCGGCGCCCCCCGCGGTCCGATGGGAGGCCCGCCCACGGGCGGATTCCCGCCCGGAGGCCGTCCCCAGGGCGGCGCACCCACGGGCGGCGTCCCTTCCGGGGGCGTGTACTCGGGCGGGATGCCCCCCGGCGGACCGCCCCCGGGCGGCTTTCCGCCCGGAGGCCTTCCCCCTGGCGCTCCTCCCGGCGGGATGCCTCCCGGTGGACCGCCCCCCGGTGGGATGCCCCCCGGCGGTTTCGGCGGCCCGCCTCCCCCGAAGCCTCCCCGCATGCCCGTCCTCTCCTCGCCCTCGGCGGTGCGGGCCTCCCTGCTCAACGCCTCCGGCCTCGGTGCCGGGTACGCCTACCTGCGGCAGTGGCCCTTCTTCGCCGCGGCGGTCGCCGTCACCGCCGGCCTCCTGGTCACCGCCGCGGTCCTGGGCGCCGCCGACAACCTGCTGGTCTGGGCGCCGGTCCTGCTCGCCTGGTTCGCGGCGGCCGCCGTGCACGGCCTCTTCGCGGGGCGCTCCCGCGACGAGCGGGCGCTCACCCGTGGCGAGCAGCCCGCGCGGAACAGGGCGGCGCTCCTCACCGCGGGCGGCCTCGTGCTGGTCATGGCGGCCTCCGTCGCCGGCGTCTGGCAGGCGGGAGAGTGGCGGCTGCGCGTCGCCGACGCCGCCCACGCCCGGGGCGAGTGCGGCCCGTCGGAGGCCGTGGCCGCCTACGGGAGCGTCGAGGACCTCTTCCAGCTGTCCTTCTCCCCGTCGCTCATGTCCAGGGCCCGCGCGGGCGCGGAGGCGTGCGCGCTGCTGGAGCGCGCCCAGGGCGACGTCGCCTCCGGCGACTTCGGGCAGGCCCTCGACTCCTACTCGGCCTACTTCGCCCACGGTTCGTCCCGGTGGGAGGACACCGACGGCGAGATCGCGGACATCCACTTCTCCTACGCGGCCGACCTGGCCGCCACGGCGGAGGAGGGGTTCGACGGCGAGGTCACCGAGGAGTACCGCGAGAGCATGAGGCAGGCCCACGAGGTCTACAGCGTGATCCCGGTGGACTACGCGGGCACCGAGGCCGCGGGGGACGTGCCCGCCGCGCTCGCGGAGCTGTACGGGACCGGCACGGCCGAGTACGCGGCCGAGAACTGGTGCGCGGCCTTCGACCAGATCGACCTGTTCAACGACCTGTCCTGGGAGGGCGCGCCCGAGATCGCCGACCGCCTGGCCGAGGAGCGTCCGGACGCCGCGTTCAACTGCGGCTGGGAGCACGTGGAGGAGGGCCGGTTCGATCCCGCCGAGACCATGGTCGCCCTGCTCGGCGACGAGTACCCCGACCACGAGGCGGACGAGGTCGAGAGGATGGTCGTCCACATCGGCGCCGGGCGCGTCGAGGCCGAGATGGACACCCTGACCACCATCGGCGAGGTCGACTTCGCCCCGGAGCCCACCGGGGGCTCCGGAAACGGCATGACCGTCCTGGAGATCACCAACAACACGCCCTACGAGATGAGGTTCCTCTACGTCGGCCCCGACCGGGTGCACGACGAGGTCGTCACCGAGGCGTGCGAGGAGTGCGAGACCTACAGCTCGCCCCCGACCGGCAACTCGTGCTTCGACAACGGCGAGGTCATGCGCCTCGAACTCGAACCCGGCGAGTACCGGGTGCTGCTCACCTCCAACGAGGGGTTCTTCGGCGCCGCGCCGCTGCACGGCACCGTCGACTTCGGGGCCGGTGACCTGTACGAGTCCTGCTACTTCATCACCGAGTAGCCGGAGCGGCGGGAGGGCCGGTGCGCACCGCGTCCCCCTCCCGCCCCGGGCGGGCGGACGCCGCCCGCCCGGGCCGTCCGCCGGTCCGGCGCCCGTCCCCGGGACCCGGGGTTCGGATCGGGGCCCGGTTTTGCGTACTGTGTGCTTCGGAGCACGCACACCTGAAACGGGGGTCACCACATGGGAGGGCGCACGTCCTGCTCGCTTCGGGTGGCATGGGATGACGGACTGACGGCCTACGACTTCGGGCCCCAGCACCCGATGGCGCCGATCCGTGTCGAGCTGACGATGGCCCTCAGCCGCGAACTCGGCGTGCTGGACGCCCCGGGGGTCGGCCTCCTGGACGTGGAGCCCGCGTCCGACGAACTCCTCTCGCTGGTGCACGACCGCGCCTACATCGAGGCGGTCAAGCGCGCGGGCAGGACACTGGCGCCCGACGACACCCACCTGCTCGGCACCGCGGACAACCCCGTCTTCCCCGACATGCACGACGCCGCGGCGCTCATCACGGGCGCGTCCGTCGCCGCCGCGAGAGCGGTGTGGACGGGGGAGACCGCGCACGCCGCGAACATCGCGGGCGGCCTGCACCACGCGATGCGCAACCACGCGTGGGGCTTCTGCGTCTACAACGACCCCGCGATCGCCATCAGCTGGCTGCTGGAACAGGGCGCCAAGCGGATCGCGTACGTGGACGTGGACGTCCACCACGGCGACGGTGTGCAGAACGCGTTCTACAACGATCCCCGCGTGCTCACCATCAGCCTGCACGAGTCGCCGGTGACCCTGTTCCCCGGCACCGGGCAGGCGTCCGAGACCGGAGGCCCGGACGCGGAGGGGTACGCGGTCAACGTCGCCCTCCCGGCGGGCACCGGGGACACCGGCTGGCACCGCGCCTTCGACGCCGTCGTCCCTCCGCTGCTGCACGAGTTCCAGCCGGAGATCCTCGTGACCCAGCAGGGCTGCGACACCCACGCCCTCGATCCGCTCGCCAACCTCACCCTCAGCGTGGACGGCCAGCGGCGCGCCTACTCCGAGCTGCACAAGCTCGCGCAGAAGACGGCGGGCGGCCGGTGGCTGCTCTTCGGCGGCGGCGGCTACGGGCTGGTGCACGTGGTCCCGCGGGCCTGGACCCACCTGCTCGCCGAGGCCGCGGGCCACCCGATCGACCCGGACACCGAGACCCCGCAGAAGTGGCGCGACTTCGTGCGGGAGCGCACCGGAGAACTGGCGCCCCTCTACATGACCGACGGCCGAGAGGTCTCGTTCGCGCCCTTCGTGGACGGCTACGACCCCGGCGACGCGGTGGACCGCGCGATCCACGCCACCCGCACCGCCGTCTTCCCCAGCCACGGCATCGACCCGAGCCTCTAGCCCCCGCCGACCGGACCGCCCGCGGCCCCTCCGCACGCGTCCCCGGCCGTCCCGAACCCGGAGCGGTTCCGGCGCGGCCCGAATTACGACCGGTTCGGACCGCCGCGCATTCCGGGATTCCGGTCCGTGGCCCGGCCCGCAGCGGCGCCCGGGAGTACGGAGGTGAATTCGTGGGGATTGCGCGTTGTACGCCGCAGGCGGGTAGGACAGAGGTTGAATACCGGGCGAACAGAGGCCGGCGTCGTGGTGGCATCACGGCGGGGCGCACGCTCGCTGCCCAGTCGAGGAAGGGGAACGCCAGGTGACGCCGCCGACACGCGCTGAACTCATCACCTATCTGGTTCGCACGGGGATCGCCGGGCACGTCGACACCCCCCGCCAGAACAACCTTCGGCACTACCGGCGGCTGGTGCAGAAGGACCCCTACCACCAGTTCGGTCTGACGTTCTCCCACGACTGGACGTTCTCCGAGGTCCTCTCCCTCATGAGCAAGCGGTGCGGCGTCGTGGGCGACGAGGAGTACGTGTGGGGCATCGACACCATCGACCCCGACCTGACCGTGGACGCCCTGGAGGCGCTGGCCGACCGGATGGCGCTGGCGGCGGAGCGCCGCGAGAGGGTCATGTTCGCCACCGGCCACCCCAGCAAACTCCGTGAGACCTACCGGGTCTGGAAGGACGCACTGGCCTCACGCGGCTGCCCGGTCGTCACCGCGGCAAGCGGATATTCGTACGAGGTGACTACCGAGAAGCCGCCCAACCGGCGGATCGTGGTCTGGAAGGACGAAGTCGCGATCGTGACGGACGGGCACCTCGCGCGTCACAGCCATCACCCCTTCGCCATGCGTGCCATTCTCGGGGACCTGGAGAACCGGGGTGAGGCATGGCCGCAGTTGGTCATCGCGGACCACGGGTTCGCGGGTGCGGCGGGGGAGGCCGGAGTGCCGACGATGGGGTTCGCGGACTGCAACGACCCCGCTCTGTTCCTGGCCGAACACGAGGGAAAGCTACTGGTCACGGTGCCTCTGGACGACGGATACCTGACCGAGGACTACGCCCCCCTGCGCGAGTACGTCCTCGCGAGGGCCGGTCTGATTTGACCAGGGCCGACCATTTATACCCACCGTTAAACCTCATCCGTCCCGTCGTCAACGTGTATCCCCGAAGACAGGACAATCGACCTTTCGCAGACGGGGTCTCGGCTCTACTCTGAAAACGGACGTGTCAGTAGTGACAGAGTGACACGCTGGCGTGGGGTTGGGACGGGCACATACCGGGGTTGCCCCTACCGCCGTAGATCACGCCGGGCTGAAGAGTGGACAATGCTCACGTCCGGGAATGAGGGCGTCGGAAGATGAACGGGAGCAAACCGCCTCTCGAAGAGGTCAGGTTCTTGACCGTGGCAGAAGTCGCCACGATCATGCGTGTGTCCAAGATGACCGTTTACCGAATGGTGCACTCGGGAGTTCTCCCCGCGATTCGCGTGGGGCGTTCCTACCGGGTTCCCGAGCGGGCCGTGCACGACTACCTCCGCGAGGCATTCGTCGAGGCTGGTTGATCCAGGGCCGAGGCCGGCCGGGGCGGCGACACGCGCGCCCCGGCCGACGCACAACCCCCGGGGGCGGTGCCCGACGGACACCGCCCCCACCGAGGTTTCCCCACCTCGCCGCAGGCCGCCCGGCACGCCGGACCGAAGGTCCCTTGTGCCGGGGCGGCCGAAGGGGCGCCAGGGCATCTACTACAATCTGTCGTTGATGTAGTCCGCCCTGTTCACCCCCGGTTCGCGAGGTTCCCTCGATGCCCAGTACCAGCTCAGGTACGCGGTCGCGCCGCGGCGTGCCGCGCCTTGCGGCGACCGCCCTGGCCGCCGCCATCGCCCTCACCGGCTGCGCCGGGGGCAACGAGATCGAGGCCGGGGGCGAGGACGACCGGTTCATCTCCGGCGACGGCAGCTCCACCACCTTCGAGGCCGCCGAGCGGGTCGAGGCGCCCGAGGTCGAGGGCACCACCCTCGACGGCGACACCGTGTCCCTCGGTGACTACGAGGGCGGCATCGTGGTCCTCAACGTCTGGGCGAGCTGGTGCGGCCCCTGCCGCGCCGAGCAGCCCGTGCTCGACGAGGTCCACGCCGAGTACGGCGACCTGGGGGTGGACTTCCTGGGCGTCAACATCAAGGACGACGAGACCGCGGCCCGGGCCTACCTCTCCGACAAGGACGTCGCCTACCCGAGCCTGTACGACCAGCCCGGCGAGGTGCCGCAGGCCTTCCGCGACACCGTCCCCCCGCGTGCGATCCCCAGCACCCTCGTCATCGACCCCGACGGCCGCATCGCGGCCCGCGTCATCGGTCCCACCACCTACGGCCAGCTCACGGGGCTGCTCAACCCCGTGGTGGTGGAGTTCGGCCTCGGCGATCCCGAGGAGCGGCCCCGGGTGGCCGACCAGGAGGCCTCCCCGGAGGACGGGGAGGCGTCCCCGGAGGAGGGCGGGGAACAGCCCTCCGACGCCCCCTCGGACGGGGACGACCGCTGATGGACGCGATCGGCACCACCGTCCTCACCGGGTCCCTCCTCGCCGCCGTCCCCCTGGCGCTCGCCGCCGGGCTCCTGTCCTTCCTGTCCCCCTGCGTGCTCCCGCTCGTGCCCGGCTACCTCTCCTACGTGACCGGCATGAGCGGCGCCGACGTGCGCGAGCGCTCCGCCGCCCGCGCCGCCGGGGGAGGGGCGGCCGAGGGGGGCGCCACGGCGACGGCCGTCGCCGACGTCGACGCCGAACTCGCCACGCGCCGGTGGACCATGGTCACCGGCAGCGTCCTGTTCATCGCCGGGTTCACCCTCGTGTTCGTCGCCGTCGGCGGCTTCATCGGCTGGCTCGGCGACCTCCTCGTGGACTACACCGACCCCCTCACCCGGGTCCTCGGGGTCCTCACCATCGTCCTCGGGCTCGCCTTCATGGGCGTGATGCCCGGGTTCGGGCGCGAGTTCCGCTTCCACCGGCTGCCCCGTGCGGGCCTGGCCGGTGCGCCCCTGCTCGGGGTCCTCTTCGGCCTCGGCTGGACCCCGTGCATCGGTCCGACCCTGGCCGCCGTGCAGACCCTCGCCTTCATCGAGGGCGGCGCCGGCCGCGGCATGCTCCTGTCCCTCGTCTACTGCGTGGGCCTGGGTCTGCCCTTCGTCCTCGCCTCCCTCCTCTACCGGCGCGCCCTGACCGCCTTCGGCTGGCTCAAGCGACGCACCCGCACCGTCACCGTCATCGGCGGGGCCGTGCTCGTCCTCGTCGGCCTGGCCATGGTGACCGGGCTGTGGACGCAGCTGACCGTCGCCATGCAGGGCTGGGCCGCCGACTTCCAAACGGTGATCTGATGAGTACGACGACCACGACCGACGACGACACCGGGAGCGGGGCCGGCCCGGGAGACGGGACCGGGGCCGGGGACCGGGAGGGCGGGCAGCCCAGGGGCCTGGGCCCGCTCGGCTGGCTGCGCTGGGCGTGGCGCGTCCTCACCTCGATGCGCACCGCCCTGATCCTGCTCTTCCTGCTGGCCGTCGGAGCCATCCCCGGCTCGATCCTGCCGCAGAACGTCGTGAGCGTGGACGAGGTCAACACCTACGTTCGGGAGAACCCCGAACTGGCACCCTGGCTGGACCGGTTCTACCTGTTCGACGTGTTCTCGTCGCCCTGGTACGCGGCGATCTACCTGCTGCTGTTCGTCTCCCTCGCGGGCTGCGTCTTCCCGCGTGCCGTCGTCCACGCCCGCGCCGTGCGGGCCAGGCCGGTGCACACCCCCAGGAACCTGGGGCGGATGCCGTACGCGGCGACGTTCACGACGGGCGCCGATCCGGAGACGGTCCTCGGCCAGGCGCGCAAGGTCCTCAAGGGCTACCGGATCGAGCGCTACGGGGACTCCCTCTCCAGCGAGACCGGATACCTGCGCGAGGCCGGGAACGTGCTGTTCCACCTCGCCCTGCTGGGGCTGCTGCTCGCGCTGGCCGCCGGGTCGTTCTTCGGCTACCGGGGCAACATGCTGCTGGTGGAGGGCGACGGGTTCGCGAACACCCTGCCCTCCTACGACGCCATCTACCCCGGGCACTGGACCGACACCGACGCCCTGGAGCCCTTCACCCTGCACCTGGACGACTTCGAGGCGTCGTTCATCGAGGACGGCAACCTGCGCGGACAGGCCGAGTCCTACGTCGCCGAACTGACCTACAAGGAGTCCCCGGAGGCGGAGGAGGCCCGGCACACGCTGGAGGTCAACCACCCCCTCACCGTGGACGGCGTGCAGGTCTACCTGCTCGGCCACGGCTACGCGCCCGAGTTCGAGGTCCGCAACGCCGACGGCGAGGTCGTCTTCGACCAGGCGGTCCCGTTCCTGTTCCGGGAGACCGCGACCTTCACCTCCGACGGCGTCGTCAAGGTCCCCGACACCGGCGGGGAGGAGCTGGGCTTCGTCGGGGTGTTCCTGCCGAGCGCGGCGGAGACGCCCGAGGGCGACCTCGTCTCCGATTTCCCGGGCGCGGAGAACCCCAGGGTGACCCTGGAGGGCTACCGCGGCGACCTCGGCATGCTGGACCCGCAGTCGGTCTACCAGCTCCAGACCAGCGGCATGGAGGAGCTCGGAAGCTCCCCGGTGCTGGGGATCGGGGACAGCTGGGACCTCCCGGACGGCGCCGGGTCGATCACGTTCACCGGGTACAGCGAGTACATCAGCCTCCAGACCAACCGCGACGGCGCGCGCGTCCCGGCGCTCGCGGCGGCCAGCCTCGCCGTCCTGGGCCTGGTCACCACGCTGTTCGTCCGCCCCCGCCGCGTGTGGGTGCGCGCGACCAGGGGCGCGGACGGGCGCACGCGGGTCGAGCTGTCCGGCCTCGGCAAGACCGAGGCGGCGGGCAACAACGCCGAGTTCCACGAACTCACCACAGAGCTTGCCGGACGGCTCCGGAACGACGAGTCGGACGACAACCCCCGAAATCCCCGAAGCAGCACACCATCCGACCCGCCAGAGTCGACGACAACGAGGGAGTGACCGGTGACGTACACACTCGCCGGAACGGTGGACGAGACGATGGCGTCGACCAGCGACATGTTGATCATCGCGATGATCGTCACGTACGCGGCGGCCCTGTTCCTCTTCGCCATCGAGGCCGCCTACGGAAAGCGCACCAACCTCAGGGCCGGCAAGCTCATGCCGGTGGCCGCGGGCTCAGGGAAGGACGCCGGAGCCGCCGGAAGCGGTGACGACGACCTCGACATCGACGTCAACGTCCGCACCACCGAGGGGGAGGCGCAGGCCTCCCAGAGCAACCTCGGCCGGGTGGCGCTCGGCGTGACGACGCTCGGGTTCGTGATGGGCGTCGCCCAGATCGTCACCCGGGGCCTCGCCGCGGGCCGGTGGCCCTGGGGCAACATGTTCGAGTTCATCGTGGCGCTGTGCCTGGTCGCGGTGGGCGGGCTCCTGTACGCCTCGTTCCGCTACCAGGCGCGGTTCCTCGGGGCCTTCGTCCTGGTCCCGGTCCTGCTCCTGCTGGGCATCGGCGTCAAGTGGCTGTACGTGGACCCGGGCCCGCTGATCCCGGCACTGCACTCCTACTGGGTGCCGATCCACGTGACCGCGACGATCATCGCGGGCGGCGCGTTCATGGTGTCCGGCGTCGCGGGCGTCACCTACCTGGTGTCGCACCGCGCGGAGGCCAGGCGCGCCCTGGGACAGAAGGTCGCGGGCATCGCGGGGCGCCTGCCCAGCCCGGAGCTGCTGGACCGCATCTCGCACCGGTTCATCCTGTTCGCGTTCCCGCTGTGGACGTTCGGCATCATCGCCGGCTCCATCTGGGCGGACGAGGCGTGGGGCCGCTTCTGGGGCTGGGACCCCAAGGAGGTGTGGTCGTTCATCTCCTGGGTGATCTACGCCGCCTACCTGCACGCCCGTGCCACGGGCGGCTGGCGCGGCCCCAAGGCCACCTGGATCAACGTGCTGGGCTTCCTGACCATCCTGTTCAACTTCTTCGCCGTGAACTACATGTTCAGCGGCCTGCACTCCTACGCCTGACCCGGGCTGCGCACGGCGGCGGGGACCCCTCGGGTCCCCGCCGTCAGCCGTTGCGGCCCCCGCTCTGCGGTCCGACGCCGAGGCGTCCCGCGGCCGGCTCCGGCACCGGGTAGACGCGCTCCGGCGGGAGCAGTTCCCGGGCCCGGGAGGCGCGCCCGCCCCGCACCAGCTGCTCGATCCTGCGAACCCGGGGGGTGACGTCGGTAAGGCCGACGACCCACTCCTCGGCAAACTCCCGGATCAGCCCCCGGCCGACACCGACCTGGATGCTGTAGTGGTTGAGGGCGGCTCCGCGCAGCGAGCGTTCGGGGTCCCACTGGACGTGGACCCGGGCGCGGGCGACGGCCGCCGGGTCTGCGGTGGTCGGCACGGCGAGGGAAAGGGCCCTCTCCCAGCCGCCGCGGGTGACGCGTACCGCCAGGACGCGCTCCTGCCCCGCCTTGCGCGCCCAGTTGCTGCGGTGCATGAGCCACAGGAACGACGGCTTGATCCACGTCATGCGGTTGAGGGAGAACGGGGCGACGAACCGCCCGGCGCGAAGGGACGGGTCCGCGACCGCCGACGGGTACGCCTGGTAGACCACGATCGTGCTCGCGTCGTACTCGGCGCGTACCTGGCGCTGGGGCTGCATACGTCGCATACTGCCGGTCGCCCCCGGTCGGCGGCGACCGGTTTTCCGCACGGCGGTCCGGCGCCGGGGCGGTCAGGGGCGGGTCAGGGGGCTCCGGGGCGGCGCCGTGGACTCCCGGACGACGAGGCGGGTGTCCAGGGTGACGGTTCCGGGGTCCTCCCCCGTGGTCACCCGGTGGACCAGCAGGTCGATGCCCCCGCGCCCGGCGGCCACGACCGGCATGTCCACGGTGGTGAGGGCCGGGCGGCAGTGCCGGGCGATGTGGGTGTTGTCCACGCCGACCACGCTGAGGTCCCCGGGCACCGACAGCCCCAGGGCCTCCACCTCCCGGATCAGGCCCAGTGCCACGAGGTCGTTGTAGGCGAGCACGGCGGTCGCCGGCCCCGACACCACCTCGGCGGCGGCGAACGCCCCGCCCTCCTCGGTGGGAGGGTTCGGCCCGACGGGGTGCAGCCCGGCGCCGTGGCGCGCGGCGGCCTCCTCCGCGGCTCCCCGTATCCGCTGGGCGGTCCAGGACGCGCTCGGCCCGGTCAGCACGGCGATGTCCCTGTGCCCCAGCGCGACCAGGTGGTCCACGGCCTGCCGGGTGCCCGAGGCCACGTCCATCAGCACGCAGGGCAGGCCCCTGACCCGGCGGTTGACGACGACGAAGGGCACGTCGCGGCCGAGTTCGGCGATCACGCGCCCGCTGAGCCGCGAGGCGACGAGCAGCGCGCCGTCCACCTGCTTGGCCATGGAGCGCACCAGCTCCTCCTCCACCCGTGCCCGTTCGTCGGTGTCGGCCACGAACACGTGGTAGTCGCGTTCGCGCGCCTGCGCCTGGGCGGCCTTGATCAGCGGCGGGAAGAACGGGTTGGCGATGTCGGCGACGATCACCCCGAGGTTCGCGGTCCGCCGCGTGGAGAGGGCCCGCGCGGCTCGGTTGGGGCGGTAGCCGAGCCGCTCCGCCGCCGCCATGACACGGGTCCGCGTCACCGCGTTGACCATGTGGGCGGCGGAGAAGGCCCGGGAGACGGTGGAGACGTGGACCCCGCTCTCCCGCGCGACGTCCCTGATGGTGACGGCCACCCGGGGCCTCCGTTCCGTGGATGTTCCGATGTGCTCCGCTGGGACCCGAGGGTACGGCAACCGGTTGCGGAGCGGCAGGGTGCGGGCCGGGCTGCCGTCGCCGGGTTTTCCGGGGTTTTCCGGGGTTTTCCACGGAGAAGGCGGGGCGGAAGGGTTGACGTGGACGGGGGAGTCGGGAGATGTTCATGCAAACGTTTGCAGCCGGGTGCCGACCAGTACCCGGTATCCCCCCACCAGGAGCACGAACATGCGCAGGCTCATACTCCCCCTGGCCGCGGCGGTGGCGCTGACCGCCGTGCCGGCCACCTCCGCGAACGCCGCCCCCGACATCGGCCGGGAGGTCCTGGCCGACGGTGACGGATGGGGGTCCGCCGGGGCCGGGACCACCGGCGGGTCCGCGGCGGCGCCGGAGCACGTCGTCACCGTCTCCACCCTGGAGGAGTTCCGCGAGGCGGTCTCCGGCGACCACCCGAAGATCGTCCGCGTGGAGGGCACCGTCGACGCCAACACGGCGCCGGACGGCACCCCGATCGCGTGCGAGGACTACGCGGTCGACGGCTACACCCTGGAGGGCTACCTGGCCGCCTACGACCCCGCTGTGTGGGGGTGGGAGGACCCGTCCGGCCCGCTGGAGGAGGCCCGCGCCGCCTCGCAGGACGTCCAGGCCGAGCAGATCCGGGTCCGCGTCGGCTCCAACACCACGGTGGTCGGCGCGGGCGACGACGCCGTCATCTCCGGCATGAACCTCCTGGTCCACGACGTGGACAACGTCATCCTGCGCAACCTCTCCTTCTCCGACACCCACGACTGCTTCCCCGGCTGGGACCCCGCCGACGGCGGGACCGGCAACTGGAACTCGGAGTACGACCACGTGGAGGTCTCCGGGGCCACCAACGTGTGGGTGGACCACAACACGTTCGACGACGGGGACAACCCCGGGGCGGAGCTGCCCGACCACTTCGGCCGCAAGTACGAGGTGCACGACGGGCTGCTGGACATCGTCCGCGGGTCCGACCTGGTCACGGTCTCGTGGAACGACTTCGTCGAACGGGACAAGGCGATGCTGCTCGGCAACAGCGACAGCCGGACCACGGACCGGGGACGGCTCCGGGTGACCTACCACCACAACCACTTCGACGGGCTCGGGCAGAGGGCGCCGCGCGTGCGCTACGGCCAGGTGCACGTGTACAACAACCACTACACCGTGCGGGGCGGGCTCTACCAGTACAGCCTGGGCGTCGGGGTGGAGTCCCACGTCCACGCGGAGAACAACGTGTTCGACCTGCACGACGGGATCGGGGCGGAGGAGGTCCTGTACAACTGGGGCGGCGACGACATCGTCGAGCACGGCAACGCGGTGATGCGCGACGGCCGGGGGCGGCTGACCCGGGTCGACCTGGTGGAGGCCTACAACGCGGCCAACCCCGGCATGGAGCTGGGCACCGCCGGCACCTGGGTCCCCGAGTTCGCCCCGGACGTGGAGCCGGTGCACGCGGTGCGCGGGCTGCCGCGGAAGGTGGGGGCCGGGCTGCTCTGAACCGGGGCGGGCCGGGGGGCCGCCGTGAGCCCCTGACATGACGGTGGGGCCGTGCTCCGAGGAGTGCGGCCCCACCGTTGTGTTCACGCCTGTCGTGCCCCGCCTGCCGGGGCGGCCCTGTTCCACGCGGTCCGTCGGCGAGGTTCACCCGGGCGGGCCGGCGGCGAGGGGCCGGCGGGCCCCTTCTCCGACCGATCCGGCGAGGAGAACCTATTCTTCCGGGTCGATGCGCCGTTTGAGGCGTCGCAGGAACTCGGGGTCGTCATCGGGTCCGAGCGGGTGCGGGCTGTCGGAGGGCTTGGCGAAGTCGGACGGGTCAAGGTCGTCGGCCGACGCGGCTTGCGCCGGGGAGGGCGGGCTTCCGTCCACGGGGACCGCCCGGCGCGGGCGGCCGAGGAAGAGCCACAGGATCGAACCGACGGGCATGAACAGCGCGATGACGATCATCCAGAGGACCTTGGGCAGGTTCCGGACCTCTTGCGCAGGGGTGGTCAGCGCGTCGAAGAACGCGTACACCCAGAGAACGATCGATACGAGCGTGATCAGGCCACCAAGCCACACCATGGTTCCAGCCTACTCTTGCTGTCGACTCCTCACGGTCGGGACACCGAGCCAGGGCTGCGGGAGACCCCGCTGATTCCGAATGTCCGGGGCCGAAGGGGGTGAGGGGCGTTACCTCGCTCTCAGGGGGTGCTCTCGCTCGGCTCCCCGAGGAGGAGGGCACGCACCTCGGACTCGCGGAACCGGCGGTGGCCGCCGGGGGTGCGAATACTGCTGATCCGCCCGGAGGCGGCCCAGCGCGTGACGGTCTTGGGATCAACCCGGAAGAGTGAGGCCACTTCCCCGGGGGTCAACAGGCGTTCGCTTGCTCGTTCCACCTTCACATTCCCCCAATCGTGCCCGCCTCGGACTGTGGGGGCGGCGGGCGTTTGATCCCCTAGTGTGCACGAGTTGGTCCGTTTCCTCCCTAGTTTTCGGAGAAATTGCGGTGATGGGGGGAGGAGTACCGGATATGTGACCGGAACGTGATGTTCGGGCCCTGCTGTCGGGATTGGAAACATCCCATGACTATGTGAATCCAGTGGCCTGTGTGGTCCCGTCGCCATTGCGGCGGGGGACACGCCGCCCCGGTGCCCGCTGCGCCCGACACGCCCTTAACCTGGTGGTGAGGACATGCGGGAGCCACCCGTTCGGTCCTGTTCGGGGACCCGGTACCGCCCGGGCCACATGTGTGGACCCGGTCGTCTCGTGTGCTGATGGGCGTAGCGACCAATCTAGACCAGGTAATCATCTGTTGTGAGGCTTTTTCATGCGTAGCTGGCTGACCTATACCGCCGCCCGGGTGGGACTCTTCCTGGCGGCCTTCGGAGTGGTCTACCTATTCGGTGCCCGGTCGTGGGTCGCGCTCATCCTGGCGTGGCTGGTCAGCGGCCTCGCGTCCTATGTTCTGCTGTCCCGGCTGCGCGACCAGCTGTCGGCCCGGACCGTCGAGCGCCTGGAGAGCCGCCGGGGCGTCAACGTGGGAGACCGCCTGTCCGGAGGGGCCTCCCGTGAGGACGACCTCCAGGACGCGGCCGCGTCCGAGCCGGCCGGGACGCCCGTTGACGCGGCTCCTGAGGAGGCCGGCGCCGGGAACGCCGCCGGGAACGCGGACGCCGACGCGAAGCGGGACGAGGGCGCGGCCGCCGCGTCCAAGGACACCTGACGAACACCTGACGCACGCCCGTCCGGACACCGGCCGCGGCCCCGACGGTCCGGGGACCGGGCGTGCCCCGCCGGGACCGGGCGTACCGGTCGGCCCGGGGAACCGGCCGCCCCACCCGGCCACTTCACCCAGGGGGCCGGCCTCCGGCCGTCTCCTCGGGCTCTCCCCCGGGAAGGGGGAGAGGCCCCGCCGAACGGCGGGGCCTCCCTGCGGCAGGGGGCCGGAGCGGCCCGCCGCGCCGGCCGCCCCGGTGGACGGGTCGCACTCCGGGACCTGCCGCCCGGCGCGCCGCGCCGGACCGCCGCCCTCAGGCCAGCGGGAACATGCCGAGGCGCGCGTGGTACTCGCCGGCGAGGCGTTCGGTGTCGCTTCCCACGTACAGCCCGTCCGACGTGGCGTGCAGGGCCTCCGCGCCGTGCCCGCGCGCGCGTCCCGGGTTCCACGCCAGCGCGCGTCCCGTCCGCGGGTCCACGGCGCCGATGCCCTCCCGCTCCACCGACCCCGGTCCGGGGTTCAGCTCGCCCTTCTCGTTGTCCATCCAGCGCTGGTGCCCGCCCACGTACACGGCCGACTCGGTGACCTCCACCGAGTACAGGGAGTCGCCCCCGGTCTTGTTGCTCCACGTGGGCTGGGAGTCGGCCTTGTCGGTGTTCTCGAACCGGCTGGTCGACTTGCACAGGCCGGGCTTGACCTTGGGCCCGCCCCCGGTCACGACGGCGAAGTACGAGCCGTCGGGGGAGAACGCCATCTGCCGCATGTACGTGTGGATCCGCTCGTAGTCGCACGGGGCCTCGTAGGCGGACGTGGACCACGGAGTGACGAAGGCTTCCGCGGTGTCGATCATGGCGATCTGGTAGCGGTTCTTGTCGTCCACCTTCGTGAACGTCCCGTTGATGGCGAGCCGTCGGCCGTCCGGGCTCAGGGCCAGCTCCTGCACGCGCAGGCTGCCGCGGCGCGGCTCGGCGAGGCGCGGCGCGAAGTTGCGGTCCACCTCGCCGGTCCGGAGGTCGAGGCGGGCCAGGCCCGTGCGCTCGGCGCCGCTCACCCCCGTGAAGTTCCCGCCCACGTAGAGGCGGGCTCCGTCGGTGGCCAGGCGGTTGGTCGCGCCGTCGTCGAGGACGGCGCCGAACTCCCGCACGGGGCCGCCGTCGGAGAGGGACAGCCGCGCCAGCCCCCGGGAGGGCTTGCCGTCGACGGCGGTGAACCGGCCGCCGACGACCACGCTGCCGTCCGGCCCCGGGGCGAGCGAGGTGACCATCGCGCTGACGTCCGGTTCGAAGTCGCGGATGATCCGCCCGGTCCCGTGCTCGAAGGCGAAGAGGTTGCGGAGGGTGTGCTCGTCGCCGTCGACCTCGGCGACCCGGGTGAACTCACCCCCGACGAGGACCGTGTTCCCGATCCTCAGGATGTCCTTGACCGTCCCGTCCAGGACGTGCGGGGTCCACTGGACGGGCTGCTCGCCGACCACGCCCCGGTGCGCGGCGTGCGCGGCCGGGGCCGTCACCGCGATGCCGACGGGGAGCAGGAGCATGGTGCTCATCGTCAGCGCGACGAACGAACGGCTGGGTTTCACGGAGGATTCTCCTTGGTGTGCGGACCTGCTTGTCGGGCGGGAGGCCGGACGGCCGGGGGGTGTCCGCATTCTTTCAAAGAGTCGCGAGAAAATCACACACAGTAATCATGTTGGCTCTGTCCGTGCCGTCAGGACCGGGGCGCCGCGGTGAGGTGGCGCAGCTGGGCCGCCACGGCCTCGGCCGCCCGTTGGCGGGTCGCCTCGGCGGGAGCGGGGTACCAGATCGCGCGGGCACCGGCCTCTCCCAGCGGTTCCCCCCGCAGGGGGCCGGCCAGCGCGTGCTCCTCCCCGGCCCGCCGCACCCCGTCGGGCCCGAGGGCCATGCCGACCGGGGCGGCCAGCCCGTGCCAGCGCGGCTCGAAGGTGACGTCGCGGCGACCGCGCGCCCGGCGCACGTGGAGCACGTCCAGAAGGTTCTCCGCCGCCAGGGCCTCCACCAGGCCGGGGAGCGCCCCCAGGGGCAGCGCCCCCTCGTCCTCGAACCCGATCGCCAGGGAGATCCGCTCCGCCGCCCTCTCCCCGTCCGGGGCCCACGAGACCCGGGCGCCGCCCGTGAAGGGGGGACCGGCGTCCTGGTGCCCCGAGAACTGGAGCACGGCCGTCCGCGGGGCGCGGTGGCGCACCAGCCGTACGAGCCGCTCCCGGTCCCAGGGCGCGAGCGCCGGCTCGTGCGGCCCCCAGCCGGCGGGGAGGACCCCGGCCAGGTGGCCGGTGACGAGCTCGACCGCCCGGCAGAGGGGCGGCGCGAAGGACGCGCCGTGCCGGACCGCCAGGTCGACCAGCAGGTGCGCCCCCAGGGGCGAGATGTCGAGGAACCCGCACGCGGGTTCGGGAGCGCTCCCGTTCCGGGCGTCGGGCACATACCCGTGTACCCGGTCCCAGCGGAGCGGGAGGCCGCTGACCCCGTCGAACTGGCCGCCCTTCCCGTCCAGCACCACCCAGCGGGCCATCGGCTGCGTGATCAGGGTGCGCAGCCCGTGGGTGAGCCGCGACGACCTGGGGGTGAGCACCTGGAGGACCGTGCCCCGGAGCGCGTTGGCCGACACGGCGTCGGTGATCCAGGAGGACAGCGGGACGACCTCGCGGTCCTGGGCGACGACGAACGCCTCCTCGGCCTCGAACTCGACGGCCGGGTGCCCGGTCTCCTCCCACAGCGAGAAGTCGCCCGGGCCCGAGGTCCACACCCCCCCGCCCAGACGCAGGGCGAGGCCGTCGGCGACGCGGTGCGCCGCCTCGCGCCCCGCGGCGTCGGGCCGCGCACGCACCTCGGCCCACCAACAGGTGTCGGGCAGGTTGACGGCGGCCTCGGCGCCGAGCAGCCGGGAGACCTCGCCCCGCGACTCGACCAGCTGGGCGGGTTCGAGGGTGGCCAGGACACGGGCCTCGGCGTCCCGCAACTGGACGACTCCGCCGTCCAGGGGGCGCACCGCGAGGTCGGCCCCCGCGTCGCGGAGCGAGTGGGCGACCGCGACCATGCCGGGTTCCGCCGCCAGCAGTGCGACCACGTCGTAGCTCAACGGTTCTCCTTGGCGATGCCGCCGGGGGGACGGCGGGGTCGGGTTCGGCGTGACCGGGCGAAGCGGGAGGGGTGTCCGGGTCCGGACCCGGACGGGGGCACGGTCGGCGCCGGGTGGCTGGTGGCTCGGTGCTGGTGGCTCGGCATGCGTGCGTGCGGGGGCCTGCGGGGAGGGGAAGCGTGGGAGCGGACGTCGTGGGGCCCGTCCCTCCGGTGGGGAACCGGTAGAGGGGGCCTGCGGTCAAGGGGTATCCGGAACTCCGTGCCAGTACGAACCTCTTCCGCGAGGGAGAGGTCACACATTGTCGTGGTGCATCGGCATAATACGCACAACGCGCCCCAGGGGGCGGCGGTTCCGACGGACCTGGGCAGGGTGACCGGTACATGAGATTCGAGCTGGTAGAGGTCCCGGGCGCGCTCGGGGAACCCGCGGGCGACCTCCCGCGCGGCGACGTCCCGCCGATGCGCGTCCCCGTCGCGCACGAGATCGTGGCCGTGCGCATGCGCGAGCGCACCGGGGAGCTGCGGACACATCTGACCAGCATCATCGAGGCGGTGCGCCCCGCCCTGAATCGCATGGATGCGAGCATCGTCCGCTCCGAGCGCGAGTTGGCCGATACCGGCCACGATTCGACTGCCGAACCGCCCCAGAACTTCCGGGGCGACCGCTTCTCCGCCCGGGAAGGCGGTGACCGGTGAGCGCGTGGGACATCGACGCCCCCTCCGTCGGGACGGTGCTCAACGAGGTGCTGGGCAAGGTCGGCGACGGCAGCGGCGACGCGCTCGACGGCGCCCTGACCACCACCGGCGACGAGATCATGAACGCCGCCACGGCGGCGTGCAGCGGACCGGTCGAGGGGGAGCTGTACCACTTCCTCGAACACGTCGGCGCCCTCGCGGAGGAGATGGTCGAACGGGCCGGCTCCGCCCTGGAGGGGTGCGCCCTGGCGGTGGACGCCTACCTCGTCGGTGACCTGGAGATGGCGGAGGAGGCCCAGGCCAACGCCACGTATGCCGAGAACCCCATGAACGCTCCGCACTGACCCGCGCCGGTCCGGCGCGCACGCCCTGCCGCGCACCGGTCGCGAAGCCCCGACCGGGCCGTGCCCTCCGTGCCCCGGTCACCCCCTCATCCACCCCCCACCCCCGCCCCCGCCGGGCCGGCTGCTCCCGCCCGGCGGCGGATCCCCCACCTCCTCCCCACGGAGTCGCCATGCCCCCTGTCGACGTGACGAGACCCGAGCCCGACCCCCGGAACCAGCAGCCCCTCGACAACGACTTCACCGTCCTGATCGTCCCCGAGGCCATTCCCGTGCCCGGCACCTCGGTGGAGGTCCTCCAGACGGCCGCGGCGAACCTCAGGGCCGCCGCGGAGGAGGTCGCGGAGGGAGGCGCGGGGGTCGAGAGTTCGTGGCAGGCCCTCCAGGCCCACTACACCGCGCCCGAGTCGGAGACCCTCCTCGCCGCGATGGGCCCGGTCGCCCGCAAGGGCGACACCGTCCTGGAGGACGTCTCAGCGGTCGTGACCGCGCTGGAGACCTTCGCCGAGGAGGCCGAGAGTGCCCGGACCCGGCTGCGCAACATCAGGGACGACGCCGTGGCCTTCGTGGAGGAGGTGCGGGACGAGGAGTTCTGGGCGCTCAACCCGTGGCACTACGGCAAGAACCGCTCCCTGAAGCTGTGGGCCAACATCGTCTGGGCGACGTTCCAGGAGGCGGAGAGGGAGTGCGCCACCGCCATCTCCGCGGTGAACGGGCAGGGCAACACCTACACGGCCGTGGGCGGGGAGGCGCCCGGTCCCCGGGAGGTCGCCTACGGCCTCGACCCGGACGAGGTCCCCGACATCGCGTTCGACCTCACCGAGTCCTCCGAGTGGCAGCGCGCGGGGGAGGAGGGCTGGGCCCACCTCACGGGGTCGGACAAGCCGTGGCCGCTCGACTGGGCCGCCGACGCGTTCGCCGCCCAGCAGGAGCACTTCGGCGTCGGGATGGCCTGGGGCCTCGGTGTGGGAGCCCTGTCCTCGATCGGGTTGTGGCGCGCGGGCAGCGGGTGGGCCGGCAGCGTCGGCGAGGCGGTGGACAACGCCGTCACCCACAAGGAGGAGACCTTCCAGGGGTACGGCGCGCTCGTCGGGATGTACGGCGAGGACGGGTGGATGAACCCGTTCGACTCCGAGGAGGGCTCGGGGCGGACCTGGCGGGAGAACGCCGGGGCGGCGTGGACGGAGGTCGGCCACGACCTGTTCCCCTGGAGGGAGTGGGAGGACCGGCCCGCGTACACGCTGTCCACGGCGGGCGGGAACCTGGCGCTGACCGTGGTGGCGTTCCCCGTCAGGGGCGGCATGCTGCTCAGCCGGATCGGCGGTGGCGGGCCCGACCTCCCGGACATCGACGTGCTGGAGCGCCCGGGGGTGGCCTGGGAGCCGGGCGCCGCGGCCCGGCCGGGGTTCAGCCTGGCCCAGACGCTGAGCGGGATCAGGACCGGGTTCTCCGACACCGCCAGCGGCATCGGGCTGCGCCTGGACCAGCTGCGCACGGGAGTGCTGGCCCGGTTCGCCCACTGGGAGGTGGTGGAGGGCGCGCCGGAGCCCGGCGGGAGCGGCGGGCCCGGGGCCGAGTCGGTGCCCGGGACCGGACCGCTGCCGGCGCCGGTGCACGCGGGGGACGGGGGTGTGCCGGACGGCAGGTCCGGGGCGCCCGCGGCGGCGGTCCCGGCCGGTCGCGGCGACGACGTGGGGGTCGCCGAGCTCGTCGCCGACGTCGAGCGCTACAGCGGCATGGACGCCGACGCGCGGCCCGCATGGCTCCTCGCACGTGAGGAGGTGCCGGTCGGCGCCGGTGCCCGGGGCGGGGGGATGGAGGTCCCCGGCGGGGACGGTACCGGCGACCGAACCGACCATGACTTCCGCGTCACCGCCGCCCACGACCCGGATCCGAAACCCGCCACCCCCGCCTCGACGCCCCGCGACGGGTCGGCCGACATCCGCGCCGTGCCCCTCCACGGCGACCCTGCCGGAGCCTCCGGCCCGGGCTCCGACGGCCCGGCCCGGCCCGGAAGCGGCCTCCCCCTCACCCTGCCTGCCGATGGGGCAAGCGGCTCCGACGGACGTGGGGCCTCGAGTGAGGACGGGGAGAACGGCTCGGGGGCTCGACCCGTTGCTGACAACCGCGCGCCGGGTCCGACCACCTTGCAAGGGCTCGAGTCCCATTCCTGGGGGGACAAGAATGATCCGGCCAACCGGCTGGCTTTTCGCCAGGACCTCCAACGCCTCATAAATTCTGATCATGAAATCTACAAGGAGTACTACAAGGAGAAAAACGGCCACAGGAGAAGTGTTCAAACCACGATCGGTCCGGAAAAATATCCTCTGCCCAAGATCACCTGGGATGCCAGCACTCATCAGTGGGTATGCCTAGACGTTCCGAAGCAGGCGACATATGTCGGGGACAGGGTCATGATGCGGGTCCATGATCCTGACTTCATTCCTGAGGTTCACGACGGGCTCTCCTACGAAGAGCGAACGCGACGCGAAGAGCTTCGGGGGGAGATCGGAGCGGAAGAGCTCCAACGGCGCGAGTGGATCAGGGGTGAGTTCTCGATGCTCGATGACCTGGCAACAGGGCGTCGGGAAAGCATCACGGCGTCTCAAAAAGCCCAGGTCCATCTCGAGGCGATGCAGAGGACCCACGGATCCTATCTCAGGGGTGGTGACAACCACGTGGACCTTGAGAACGCAAAGGCATCCCAGAAGCTTGCCGATGCCGTGAGGACCGAGGTTGCCGAGAGATTCGGCGAAGAGTCGGCCAGGGTTGCCGCAAGGCATCAGTTCGATGGAAGACCTGTCCTGCGTTCCGACGGAACACCCCTGATGAGGGATGTTCTAGATGCGGACGGGAATCCGGTCGAGGATAACGGTCAAGTGCGGAGGGAGGAGGTGCGTCCGAACCTCGAAGGCGCGACCTACATAGAGCCCGCCGAGAATGCCCCGGGCAATGGGAATGACCAGTTCGACCAAATCTACCGCACCGTGGATGGTGATATCGTCATCATCGAGGCAAAGGCTGATGTCGGCACGGACCTGGGAGGAAGAATTGCCCGGCCGCAAGGGCGACCTCCTCAGGAGGTTCAGCAGGGAACGCGAGAGTATCTTCTGGATATCCTCAGAGTGATGGAGGAGAGGGCTCTGATTCTTCAAGAGGAAAGGGGGTTGGATGACGAAAGCGCACTGAGGGAGTTGGAGCTTGTGGAAGAAATTATCGAGAAGCTGGACCAAGGCAAGGTTGTCTATGCGGTTTTCAAGGGCAATGCGGAGCCTGCGGGTGCGGGAGGTGGAGGGGGTCCTCTGGAGGTTGCGAACGGGTATAATTACCAGGTTTTCGATGTCTTTGGCGGGAGTTGAAATTGGGGAAGAAAATTCCTCGGGCTGACTTGAGTCACATGGTCAACGATGTGAAGCTCGAACAGAACATCAAAAAGCGGGAAAAGCATTTCAATGCGGTGGTGCGGAAGGCCTCATCGTTCGATCTGTGGTTCGATTCGATGTACAGGTACGCCAAGGAGGCTCTTGTCGCGGACCCGGAAGCGGGGAAACTGGAGACGTGGGAGGCCTGGGTCGCCCTGATGCAGTACTACGGCGCGGCCCTCGCCGCGACCACGGGCCCCGAGGGCACTGAGGTCGAGTGCCGACTCGGTCACCAGGTCAGGAGGATCACGGGGATCGGGCCGAGGTACTTCACGAACGCCGGCAACTGGGAGACGGCGTTCTACTTGGCAGTGACGTGCCGGGACAGGACGCGTGTGGAGAACCTGTGCTCGATCCCGGTGGACCTCCTCCGGCGAGCGGGTGAGGGCGACGGTGCCAGGTACAACGAGTTCACCTACCACTGGGTTGCGGCGCTGCAGGCCTACGTCAGGGGCAGTGACTCTCTGGTGGGAGAGTTGCGCCAGGCGATGGAGTTGTCCGACCCTCGCACCGGCGCGTTCGGCGGGGACTACCTGAACCTGATCTCCTTTCCGCAGATGGACGTGTTCAGGTGTCTTCTGAAGGGAGACTCCGACGAGTTCAACGAAACCCTGACACAGGGGTTGGAGTGGTTCAGGGACTACTACAGCGTTGATCGTCCCGGCCAAGGCCCCTTGACGGGTGTTGTGCCTATGGGGCTCCTGGCGTTGGCTTGTCTGGCTCACGACCGCAGTCAGGTAGATCCCGCTTTCGAACTCGAGGTCGAGTCGGATTATCTTCCCAAACACATCGTGGAAGGGTCCTGGTACGGAGAGTTCCCTACCTGACCGCCGTAGGGAAATAATGGATTTTTTCCCGTGGGAGGATTGGGATTGATCGAGCAGCAGGAGATCCTTCAGGGGATCGGTGGAGATCTTCTTGGTTTTGCCCCTGAAGGTTGGGGGCGACTCCGTTACGAGTATTCTGCTGTTGCGAAATATGCAACCGACAGTCTGACGGTTGAATACTCGAACGGTGAGTCCGAAATGGTGGACTGCCCGGTCACGGTTCTCTCGAAGCTCGCAAGGCTGCGGGCGGGAATGTACCAGGAGGGGAAGGGGACGTGGTTCTCGGTCGAGTACACGATCGAGCGCCCCTCGAACTACAGCGTGGACTTCAACTACGACGAGTACCCGGACTTCACGTTCCGCCCGAGCCCCGAGGGTTTCGCGGACGACCTGAAGACCTTCCCCGGGCCGAGGAGTTCGTCCCCGATTGGCTGAGGGAGCAGGTCGAGGCCGTGTCGGGCAGGCTCTGGTTCCCGTGAGGCGAGTTGATTCGGAAGAGCTCGATTACCTGGATGAAATTTCAGTCAGGATACCAGGGGGAAGTTTCACCGGGCAGGCCGTTGAGAAAGACGGGAGGTTCACGCATTACCAGACCTTCGTGAAGGGCTACGCCCTCGGTCCGGTTTTCCTGCTGAATGAACACGGTGTGGCCCTTGAGTATTCCAATCGTGTAGGAAATATCACCACTGGGCCATATTTCTTCTGGGATGAAAACGGAAGGCTTCGTGAAGAAGGTGTCTCGGACTACTCGGACGGGAGTCTGAGGGTTCTGCGGCGATGGGACGAAGCGGGAATCCTTGTTCACTTCGAGGAGAGTTCGCCGCGTATGCCGTTTGTGGATCCCGAGACAGGGGAAAATATTTTCCGACCTTGGCGCTCTGTCCCTTCGTGTCCTGGCGTACCAGGGCGTGAAGGCTATGTGGAGGCTGTCGGGATGGATGAGTTGGACTTCGAAAGCCGAGTGACTTATCAAGGTGTCGCCTATACAGGCGAAGCGGTGCTCGTCGAAGGTTCCGGTCGGACCGAGATGCGGACTTTTGCGGAAGGGGCCGAGGACGGTCCTTTTCTTGTGTGGTCGCCCAGCGGAAAACTCGTGACCCAGGGGGTTACCCGAGATCCCTACGGTCCGGTCGGTCCCTGGCACGAGTGGGACGAGGAGGGGAGGCTTCTCTCCGAGACGATCTACGACGCGCTGGGCAACCGCATCATCTTCCGTGGGATGGACGAGGCGGGGAACATGGTGAAGGAGGAGGTCTTTCCTCCGGAGCGCTTGCTGCGGGACCCCGAGACCGGGGAGGAGCGCCCGGCTCCGTGGCTGTAGCTTCCCTCGCGAGGACTCCTGAACGGTCAGGCGCCCTCAAGTCTGTCGTCGTCGGCGCGCCCCGCTGTGACCGCGACCAGGTCGAGGAGGCGCGGGGCGGGGCCGGGTAGTCCGCACGCCCACCCGACCCTCACCCCCACCCCGCCACCAGCCGGTCCTACAGCGCCCCGGACCGCCCGCCGAGGTGCTCCGCGAAGTGCCTCTCGATCGCGCGGTGGAGCATCACCTGGTTCTCGGGGTTCGCGAAGCCGTGCCCCTCGTCCTCGGCGACGATGTACTCGACGGGCACCCCGCGCGCACGCAGGGGCCCGACGATGTTGTCGGACTCCGCCTGGACCACGCGGACGTCGTTGGCGCCCTGGGCGACGAGCAGCGGGGTGCGGATCCGGTCGACCATGGTGATGGGCGAGCGGGCCAGCATGTCGGCCTCCTGCTCAGGGATGTCGGGGTCGCCGACGTAGCGGTACCAGTTGTTGGCCATGCTGGGCCTGAGGAACGGCGGCAGGGTGCGCATGAAGTTCGCCAGGTCCGAGATGCCCACGTAGTCCACCGCCGCGGCGAAGTAGTCCGGGGTGAACGTGACGCCGACGAGCGCCGCATAGCCGCCGTAGGAGCCTCCGGCGATGCCGATGCGGGCCGGGTCGGCGTAGCCACGGGCCACCGCCCAGTCGGCGGCGTCGATGAGGTCGTCGTGCATCTTCCCGGCGAACTCGCCGATCGCGGCGGAGATGTGCCGCTTGCCGTAGCCGGTCGAGCCCCGGAAGTTGACCTGGAGCACCGCGTAGCCGCGGTTGGCCAGGAACTGCACCGTCTTGTCGAAGGACCACGTGTCGTGGGCCCAGGGCCCGCCGTGCACGAGGAGCACCAGGGGCAGGTTCTCGGGCGCCGTCCCGGCCGGCAGGGTCAGGAACCCGTGCAGCGGCAGCCCGTCGCGGGCCGGGAACCGGACCGGGGTCATGGGGGACAGCTCGGCGGGGTCCAGCTCCGGGTGCGGGCGGAAGAGCAGCCTGCTCTCCCGGGTCGCGTGGTCGTAGAACCAGGTCGCCCCCGGGTCGCGGTCGTGGACGAAGGAGACGACCCACCGCTGCTCGGACTCGTCCGAGGACACCGATCCGAGCACGCCGTCGGAGAGCTTGGACAGCTCGGCGTACACCTCGGCGAAGTGCGGGTCCAGCACCTCGATCCTGGGCCGGTCGCCCACGAAGCGGGCCGCGAGGACCTCTCCGGTGCGCCGGCTGAAGTACAGGGCGGGGGGCATGCCTGGGGCCACCATTCCCATGGTGCACAGGCTGTGCCCGTCCACGGCGGCGACCACGGTCTCCTCGCCGGTCTCCCGGTCGAGGCGGACGACCCGCATGTCGTCGGAGTCCTGGTGGGAGCCGAGCAGCAGGCCCTTCCCGTCCGGGGTCACCAGCTGGAGGGGCAGCCCGTACGGGTACTCCGCGCCGCCCTGCCGGGACAGGAGGCGCTTGTCCCCCTCCGCGCCGTCGATCGCGTAGAAGGAGTGGGTGCCGTCGTCGGCGACCTCCACGTGGAAGGCCGGTTCCCCCTCGCTGTCGACCAGGGTGTTGCTGGTCGGGTCGGTCTGTTCCACGAGCACGGTCGTCTCGCCGGTGGCCACGTCGATCCGGAACACGTCGAAGAGCATGGGCCTGAGGTTCATCCAGACCCGCACGCTGCCGGGTGAGGGCTTGTGCGGTTCGACGACGGCCACGCGGGAGCCCGGGGCCATGGGCGTGAGGTCGACGGCGGGTTCGTCCGGCGCGTCGAGGTCCACCCGGTAGAGGTGCCAGTCCTCGTTGCCGTCGGTGTCCTGGAGGTACAGGAGCCAGCGCGGGTCGTCGGTCCAGTGGTAGGTGTGGACGCCGCGCCGGGTCTCGTGCGTGACGCACACCGCGTCCTCGTGGCCCTCCCCGACGCCGCGCACCCACACGTTCGTGCGGCCGTGCTTCGGCGCCAGGTAGGCGATCCGGGTTCCGTCGGGCGAGATCGACGCGCCGGCGAACTCCGGGTCGGCGAAGAACTCCTCGACGTCGAACAGGGTCGGAAGGGACTCTCGGCTGGGTGTCTGGGTCATCCGGTGCTCCAGTCGGGGTCGGCGTCGCGTGAGCGTGCGGCGCGCCCCGTGCGGTGCGCACCGCTGCCCGGGGCCCTCCCGCGGACGGCCCCGGAACCAACGCAACACCATGACGCAGGGGCATGGTCAATCCGGCGGGACGGCGGTCCGGGCCCGCGCCGAGTGTCCTCCGGCTGCGGCAGCATGTCCGGTATGGACAACCCCCAGACCTATCGGGACGCGGCTCGAGAGAAGGGCGTCCCCGAACACGTCATCGACCACGCCCTGCGCCTCACCCTTCCCCAGACCGAGCTGACCACGTCGGACGCCGACGGCGGCGTCCCGGCCGGGAGGTACGGCGGTCTCCCCTCGCTCCCCGCGGGGGTCGAGTGGGGCGGCGGGCTGGACCTCGTCGCGACGGTCGACTGCGCGGCCCTCCCCCCGGACGGGTTCGACCTCCCGCTGCCGCGCGACGGGCACCTGCTGTTCTTCGCCGACAGGACCGACCCCGAGGGGGCCGTGCTGATCGAGGACTCCCGGTCCGTGATCCACGTCCCGGCCGGGACGCCCACGACCGAACGGGCGCTTCCCGGGGACGGGGGCGCCCTCCCCGCCCTCGATCCGCAGACCCTCTACGCCCGGACCGTCCGGAGTTTTCCGTCGGGCGCCGACGACGCAGTCCTCTCCGACCCGGAGACCAAGCGCCTCTTCCGGGAGTACAGGCTGGGCGATCACGACCACAGGAGGCCGGTCCGGGGAGACAGCCTGATCCTGGGCGGGTACGCCTACTCGCCGCAGGACCCCCCGATCATGGGATCCTCCCCGGAGGACGAGAAGGGGGGATGGGTACTGCTGGCCCAGACGCAGCTGGACATGCCCGGGGTCTCCGGCACCACCGCGTGCCCGTTCTGGATCATCCGGCGCGACGAGCTCGGGGCGGGGAACTTCGCGGCGGCGGCCCTGGTGACGCTGACCTACCACTGAGGCGGTTCCGGCGTTCCGCACGCCCCGGCCCGCATGCCCCGGCGCGGCAGTCGGCGGACGGGCCGCCTTCCCGCCCACCCGCCGACAGGCCCGCGGGCACCGCGGCCCGCCCCGCGAGGGGACGGGCCGCCGTGCCCCGCCGGACCCGGACCCGGACCAGGGTCGCCGGTCCGCCGGGCCGACGGGTCAGGGGTGGCGGATGTCCGGCCAGGGCGCCCCGGCGCCCTCGGCCGCCGTGTCCCCGAGGGCGAACGACGGGTGCGGCGGCTGGTTGTAGGCGGTGTTCTGCCAGGCCAGTGCCACCCGGTACTGGGTGTCGTGCACGAGGGTCGGGACGAGCAGGTCCGTCTCGTGCGGTGTGGAGTAGATCCTCAGGGCCGTGTTGTCGGCGGTGCGCCAGACGACCTCCTCGCGCCAGTCGCCGAGGATGTCGCCGGACAGGGCGGGGGTCGCCTTGGTGCCGTTGTTGGAGGCGACGCCCTCCCCGTCGAGCAGGCGGGTGCTCCCGTCCGGGTCGTACTCGTCGATCCGGGTCCCGTCGAGCAGTTCGCGGCTCCCGTCGCCGTCCCACCACACCAGGAAGTTGGCGGAGCCGGGCTTGGGCCCGACCTCGTCGCCGTCGGTGTCGCGCAGTCCGGACACGCTGGAGGACCAGAACTCGGCCCCCGGGCTGCCCGCCCAGACGTCTCCCGCCACGCCGCGTCCGTTGTCGTTGCCGGAGCCGAGGGTCCACAGCACGTCGCCGGTGGCCGCGTCCGCGAGCCAGGCGTCCGGGGAGGCGGTGTTCTCGCCGACGCCGTACACCTCCAGGCCGGGCCGGTCGGGGACGAAGTCGCCGACGTGCAGGGCGTCACCGTGCCCGTGGCCGGTCTCCCACAGGCCGGTTCCGTCGTCGTCCACGGCGGCGGCGCCGAACATGACCTCGTCGCGCCCGTCGCCGTCGGCGTCCGCGACGGACAGGCTGTGGAAGCCCTGACCGGCGTAGGCCCCGTTGCCGGGGTCGTCGGAGTCGAACACCCAGCGCCGCGTCAGTTCGCCGTCGCGGAAGTCCCAGGCGGCGATGACCGCGCGGGTGTAGTAGCCGCGGGAGAACACCATGCTGGGGTTCTCGCCGTCCAGGTAGGCGGTCCCGGCGAGGAACCGGTCGACCCGGTTCCCGTAGTTGTCGCCCCAGTCCGCGACGTTGCCGCGCCCGGGGGCGTAGTCGGCGGTGTCGAGGGCGCGGCCGGTGGCGCCCTCGAACACGGTCAGGTACTCGGGTCCGCTGAGCACGTACCCGCCGGAGTTGCGGTGGTCGGCCCCGGCGTCGCCGATGACCGTCCCCTCGCCGTCGCGGGTGCCGTCGGCGGTCTTCATGGCGACCTCGGCGCTGCCGTCGCCGTCGTAGTCGTACACCTGGAACTGGGTGTAGTGGGCGCCCGCCCGGATGTTGGCGCCCAGGTCGATGCGCCACAGGCGGGTGCCGTCGAGCGTGTAGGCGTCGATGAGCACGGGGCCGGTGTGCCCGCTCTGGGAGTTGTCCTTGGCGTTGGTCGGGTCCCACTTGAGGACGATCTCGTACCGGCCGTCGCCGTCGAGGTCGCCCACGGAGGCGTCGTTGGCTTCGTAGGTGTAGGCGGAGCCGTTGACGCTGCCGCCCTCGGGACGGTCCAGGGGGACGTCCAGGTGGCCGTCCGCGAAGGCGAGCGAGGGCGCGGACGGGGGCTGCTCCTGGCCTCCGACGACCGCGGCGACGGTGTAGGCGGCGCCGGCCGGGGCGTCGGGGTCGAGGTGGTTGGTCGCCCCGGTGAGGGGTTCGGGGGTGATGAGCTCGCCGTCGCGGTAGACGTTGAACGCGGTGGCGGGGTCGTCGCCGCCGAGGAGCCGCCAGGTGACGAGGTTGCCGTCGGGGCCGCCGACGCTGACGACGCCGCGGTCGAGCCGCTCGGCCACGCGTGCCCCGGCGGGGGCGTCGGAGGTGTCGGAGGAGGCGGAGGTGAGGGCGGCCGTCGCGGTCACGACGCCTCCGGTGTCGGTGAGGGTGAGCGCGCCGGCGCCGAGGGCCAGCGCGGCGGCCGTGGCTGCCGTGACGGCGGTCCGGCGCCGTCGGTGAGCGGGGGGTGGCATGGGTTCCTTCTCTCGGGGGGTCGCGGGCGGGGTGTGCGGCCCCGCTCCGCCGGGGGTCGGCACGCATGTAGGCAAGCGCTTACCAAGCGTGTCGGGAACAGAACGTAACACGGCGGCGACTCCGGGGGAATCCCCGCAACCGGACGCGCCGCCGCCCGCCCCCGTCGGCGCGGGGGCGGGCGGGGTCAGGCGACGTGGACGCTCTGGCCGTGCTCGTCGACCTTCCGCTCGCCCGGGTCCACCGTCGTGACGTATCTGCCGGTGCAGCCCGGGTCCGAGAAGACGTGGACCGGGCCGTCGGTCCGGTTGTCGACCACGAGGGGCCACCGGTCCGTGTCGTAGCAGCCCCGGGGGTCCCGGTGTTCCGTGCCGTTGATGACGAGGGAGCCCCCGGCGGCCTGCGCCGGAGCGGCCCCGAGGGCGAGGGTGGAGAAGGATGTGAGGAGCAGTGCGGCCATGGTGTGCTTCACGGGCATTCCGATCACTTTGGGTGATGTATTGAGCACATAATGTCCACGTACGCAAGCCGAGAAACCGCCCGGCGCGCTGTTGGGGCGCAGGTCACGCCGCATACGGGGCAAGCGACCGAATTCTCTTCGACCGGGTGGCCCGGTGGCCGGACCGCTCCCCCTCCGTGGGCCGGGGCCTGCGCCGGGCCACGGAGGACACGGGCGGGCGCTGCGCAGGACCGGGCACAGGACCGGTCCCGGGGCGAGGGGCGGTCAGCCGCCGAGTCTGGCCGCCTGCATGTCGGTCAGCCGCCGCACGAAGACGGCCGCGGCGACCGCTGCCGGTACCGCCACCGCGTGTGCGGCCAGAGCGGCCCAGGCCATCGGCAGGAACTCGAACTCGTACACCTCGATGGAGCCGAAGTCGCCGATCCCGTGCCTCTCCTCGATCATCAGCGCCCACGGGGTCCAGAACAGGGGCCAGGTCGCCAGGGCGGGCAGCCACAGCGCCCACCAGAGGTGGACCACCCCGGCCGGGGCCGTGCGCCCGCCCCGGTCCGCGGGGCTGGAGGCGTGCCAGACGTCGTCGGCGATCTGCTTGGGGAGCCAGAGGTTGCCCACCGGGACGAACCAGCCGAGCACCGCCATGCGCGGGCGGTAGCGCAGACGCCCGGGGGCGAACGACTCCGCGAGCGTGCGCACGCGCAGGAACCAGACCGTCCAGGCCACCAGAAGCCCCGCGCCCAGGGCGATCTGGACGTACCAGAGGGCGAGGGCGAAGGTCCGCCACCCCCACAGCTCCCTCGACGCCGCATAGGCGTGGCCGCTCAGCTCCACGCCCGATTCGGCCGCCACGACGAGCTGGTGGACGACCGCGACCGCGGCGGCGAGCGCGAAGAGGACGAGCAGCCAGTGGACGGCGGCCTGCTCCCCGCGCGGCGGACGCGGCGGGGCCTCGCCGCGTGCACGGCGGCGTTCGTGGACCAGCAGGGGCGCCGGCGGTCCGTCGGGGCCGACCGGATCGACCGGTTGGCCCGGGGCGGGGACGCCGGGCGGGCGTGGAGCGGTTCCGCGGTGGCCGCCCGACGCCGGAACCGGTTCCGGGACGGTTCCCCCCGGACGACCTCCCCGCGCGGCGCGCCCCTCGGGGGCGGCGTCCCCTCCCGGGACTCCTCGGGCCGGGGCGTCCCCCTCCGGGACACCCCCGGCCGGGGTTCCCATGGCGGGGGCGGCCTCCTCCGGAACGTCCGCCGCCGGGACGACGGCGGTCAGCGCGAGGGTCCGGCGTGCGGTGACGACCCGGGTCAGCTCCTCGGGGAGCCACCGCTCGTGGGCGGGCGCGGGCAGGGAGGCCGTGAGCGCGGCCAGTTCCTCCAGCGCCCCGCCGACCCCGGGGCGGTCGTCGGGCCCCTTCGCCAGGCATCGGGCGACCAGGGGCGCGAGGGTGGTCGGGACGCCGTCCAGGTCCGGGGCCTCGTGCACGATCCGGTAGGCCACCGCGTGGGCCGGACCCTGCCCGAACGGGCTGCGCCCCGTGGCGGCGAAGGCCAGCACGCACCCCAGCGAGAACACGTCCGAGGCCGGGCCCACCGGCAGGGCGCGCGCCTGCTCGGGGGACATGAACGCCGCCGTTCCCAGCACCGTGGAGGTCCGGGTGAAGGACGTGGCGTCCAGGGCGCGGGCGATGCCGAAGTCGATGAGCCGGGGCCCGTCCTCGGCGAGGACGACGTTGGCGGGCTTGAGGTCGCGGTGCACCACCCCGCAGGCGTGCACCGCCGCCAGGCCCTCGGCCAGCCCTGCGCCCAGCACGGCCACCGATTCGGCCGGGAGCGGCCCGTGGTCGGCCACGGCACGGTGGAGGGAGGGGCCGGGGATGTAGGCGGTGGCCAGCCAGGGCGGGTCGGCGTCGGGGTCGGCGTCCACGACCTGCGCGGTGTAGAACCCGCCCACCTTCCTCGCGGCGGTCGCCTCGGCGGCGAACCGCCGCCGGAACTCGGGGTCCTCGGCCAGTTCGGGGTGCACGGTCTTGACCGCGACCAGGCGTCCTCCCGGTGAGCGCCCCAGGAACACCCTCCCCATGCCGCCCGTGCCCAGCCGTCCCGCCAGCCGGTAGGGGCCGATCCTGAGGGGATCGCCGTCGCGCAGGGGGGTGGCCATGGCTTCACGCTCCGCCAGAGGTCGTGTGTTCGAACGGCCTGATGATCCCAGAAATCCGCCCCTGTGGGGCTTTGTGCCCGCATCCGGCCAGGGCGGGCCCCGAGACGCACCCCGAGCCCCCACCCCGATGATCTTGTACTTATAGCGAGGTTGGGCGCCCAACCTCGCTATAAGTACAAGATCATCGGGAGAGGCGGGCGGGCCGGTCGCGCCTCAGGCGGAGGGGCCGGGGACCAGGCCGTTCCGGAGCAGGAGCAGGTAGGCGTCGGCGGCGGCCCGGCGGCGCTCGGCCGGGTGCTCGGTGATCGCGTGGATCAGCCCGCACAGCAGCTTGAGCAGGTTCTCCCCGGTCAGGGGCGTCTCCGGGCGGGCGCGTCCGAGGAGCCGCGAGGCCGCCGCGACGAGTTCGCCCTTGGCCTCCCGCAGGGACTCCCGCTCGTCCTCGACGGTGATGAGGACGTCGAACAGGCCGGGCTGGTCGAGCGCCGCGGTCAGGGCCGCCCGGAGGAAGGCGTCGAGGCCGTGCCGGGGGTCGGGGTCGGCCACCGCCTCGGCCGCCACGCGGTTGAGGTCGGTGACGGCCTCCTCGACCACGGCCTCCAGCATCGCCCGCGGGGTGGGGAAGAGGCGGTAGACCGTGCCGACGCCGACCCCCGCGCGGCGGGCCAGCTCGTTGAGCTTGAGGTCGGTCTCCCCGGCGCCGACCGCCTCCCGGGCCTTCTCGAAGATCTTCTGGTTGTTGCGCGCGACGTCCGCCCGCATGGCTGCCCCCCGGGTCCAGGAAGTCGATAACTCATCAACTTCTCGTGCTACGGTGAAATCGATAGCTTATCAACTTCCTTGGGGGGAACCGCATGACCATCGTCTTCGTCCACGGTGTGCCCGAGACGCCGTCGCTCTGGAACGCCGTCCGCGCCCTCGTCCCCGAGCCGAGCGTGGCCCTGCGCCTGCCCGGCTTCGGCAGCGCCCGGCCGGACGGCATGCACGGCAAGGAGGAGTACGCCGCCTGGCTGGCCGACGAACTCCGCGCCGTCGGCGGGCCCGTCGACCTCGTCGGCCACGACTGGGGCGCCCACCTGGCCATGCGCGCGGTCTCCGCCCACGACGTCCCGGTCCGCAGCTGGGTCTCCGACGTCGCCCACGGCTGGCACCCCGGGTACACGTGGCACGACGCGGCCACGCTGTGGCAGAAGAGCCCCGAGGGGGAGGAGTCGCTGGCCGGGCTGCGCGAGGCCGTCCCCGGCAGCGGGGCGACCTTCGGGGAGGTGCTCCGGTCCCGGGGCATGAGCGCGGAACTCGCGCAGGAGGTGGACGCCGCCCACGACGAGGTGATGAGCGCCGCCATCCTGGCGCTCTACCGGTCGGCGTGGCCCAACTTCCACGCGGACTGGGGCAAGGGGTTCGAGGGGCCCGTCCGGGCACGCGGGCTCGTGCTCGTGCCGACCGGGGACCCGATGGCCCGCCCGGACCAGGACCGGGACGTGGCCCGGCAGCTGGGGGCGGAGTACGAGGAGCTGGACGGGCTGACCCACTACTGGATGCTCCAGGACCCCGAGCGGGGCGCGGCCGTCCTGCGCCGGTTCTGGGACTCGCTGCCCGGCTGAGCCCCGGGGGTCCCCGTCGCGGCGGACGGGACGGGGACCCCCCGGGGCGGTTCAGCGGGTGAACACGTAGGGGCGCAGGCCCGGCGGGACCCCGGCCGGGTCGAAGGTCAGGGACGCCCACACGTGGGTGCCCAGGTCGGCCCAGGGCGCGAGCCGGTGGTGGCCCCACGCGGAGGCCAGGTTCTCGACCATGAGCAGGCCGCGCTCCCCCTCCGCCCGGTCCCACTCGTCGGCGGTCCGCTCGCGGGGGACGGCGGGGACGCCGCCGCCCCCGCCGAAGTCGGACAGGCCCACGCGCAGGGTGCCCGGGTCGGGCATGGACAGCGCGCGCAGGACCTCGCCGCCCTCGTGGCCGGAGTCGGTGTACTTGCAGCAGTTGGCGAAGAGTTCGCTGGTGACGAGGGTGAGCGTGTCCACCGTGTCCGGATCGAACCCGGCCAGGTCGGCGGCGAGGTCCGCGCGGACCCCGCCCAGCCCGGACAGGTGCCCGGGGTAGACGCGGTGCTCCCAGAAGACGCGGGGCCTCATGCCGGGACCCCCTGACGGGCCCGCAGACCGCCCCACCCGTGGGTGGCGGCGGCCAGGTCGTCCCAGGTCTCCGGGGTCGCGGTCCCGGCGAGCGGAACCGGCGGCCCGTACGCAGTGAGGGGCAGCGGGGACGGGGCGGCGAGGAGGTCGCCGGAGGTGCGGGGCCGGGGGACCCAGCCGTGGAGGCGGGCGCTGGCCTCGGCCTGGACGCGGAGCAGCGCCCGTTCGCGATCGCTCTCCCGCTCGTGGGCCTCGTAGTAGGGCCGGACGAGGGCGACGTCCCCGGCCTCGCAGGTGTGGCGCGGGGGAGCCAGGTCCCGCACCGGGCGGGGAGGGGTCCCCGGGGTCGGAGCGGCGGCCGTGGCGGTGTCGGGCGCGGCCACCGGGGCCGGAACGGGAACGGGCGCGTAGCGGCGGACCCGGGTGGACCGGCGGCGGCGCAACAGCCCGGGGGAGGCGTGGCGTCCGCGAGGGGCGATGAACAGGGCCATGACCAGCCGAAAGGCAGGGGTCAGGGCCGCAGCGCTAAACTGGCGCATGCTGGCAATCCTTGGGTCTAAAAGGTTTGGAGTTGCTGGCCACGACCCCGAACGGTGTTCAGCCGTTGCGGGGTCATTTGGTGCAGGTGGCTTGTCGAGACAGAGAGTAGGGGGTCGGGGGGTGGGGTGGGGGAGGTATCGGAAAGTAAGGCGGGGAAAGTTGAGAAAACGGCCCACCGGTTCGCCGGTGGGCCGTTTTTATGTCCGTGATCAGGGGATATGGGCTTCTGGGTCGAGGGCCGCCGCCCGGGACCCGGGGGCCTGGTTCCGGGGCGTGTGCGGAGCGCGGCGGAGTGTCCGCCGAATGGGGCAGCATGTCCGGCATGGACAGTCCTGAGCAGTATCGCCAGGCGGCCCGCGAGGCCGGTGTGCCCGAACACGCCATCGACCTGGCCCTCGGCCTCGCCCGCCCCCAGATCGAGCTGACGTCCTCGGCGGAGGACGGCGGGGTCCTGGCCGGGCGGTACGGCGGTCTCCCCTCCCTTCCCCCGGACGCCGCATGGGGCTCCTACCCGCACTTGGTCGCGTCGGTCGACTGCGCGGCCCTGCCACGGGACGCCCTAGACATCCCGCTGCCGGAGGACGGCCACCTGCTGTTCTTCGCCAACAAGCACGACCCGCTCGACGACGACGAGCCCGCCGACGGCGACTACGTGGTGTACGTCCCGGTCGGGACGGTCACGGAGGAACGGTCTCCCCAGCCCCTGCGCGAGGACCTCGGGGAGATCGAGGACGAGGAGGGGGCCGCATACTGGGCCACCCCCCACACGGACCCGCGCCCGCTCTACGCCCGGACCATTCTGAGCCTGCCGACGGACGGCGACGACGCCCTCCACGACCCGGAGCTCCGACGGGTCTACCGGCAGTACGGCCTGGAACACCACGACAAGCGGAAGCAGGTGTGGGCGGTCGATCTGCTCCTGGGCGGCTACGCCTACTCCCCGCAGGACCCGCCCGTCATGCAGTCACCGGAGGAGAGGGCGAAGGAGGAGTGGGTCCTGCTGGCCCAGGCGCAGTACCCCATGCAGGCGGACCCCGACTGCACAGGCTGCCCGTTCTGGATCATCCGGCGCAGCGACCTGGAGAAGAGGGACTTTGCGGGCGCGCGAGTGGTCATGTGGGAGTACCACTGACCGGGTGAACCCAGAGGGCGAGGGCGTCGGCCCGTCAGCCGGACGGCGTGCGTCGGCGGAGGCACCCCGTCATGGGGCGGGAACGGGAGAACGGCCGACCAGAGGGCTGGTCGGCCGTCGTCGTGTCCGGGATCAGGGGAGAAGGGTGGTGGAGCCGAGGAACGCCGCCCAGGCCTCGGGGGTGTAGTCGATGTGGCCGAGGGGTCGGTTCTCGGTGTCGCGCACCAGGACCGACTCTCCTTCGGCGACCTCGACGCATCTGCCCGCTTCGCCGCTGTGGGTGCTCTTGTGCCAGGCGTTCACGGTGGCTCCTCTGCCTCGTCGGCTCAGGCGCGGTGGGTGGTCACCCCGCGCAGGAATGATGCCCACGCTTCGGCGGTGTAGTCGATGTGGCCGAGGGGTCGGTTCTGGGTGTCGCGCACCAGAACAGCCTTCCCCTCCGCGACCTCGACGCAACTCCCCGAGGCACCGCTGTAGCTGCTCTTGTGCCAGTGGGGCTCACGCTTCGTCATCGAGTTCTTCCCTGACCTTCCTGATGAGTTCCCGGCTCGCACGGGGCGACAGCGCTTCGGCCTGGAGAACGCCGAAGAGCGTCGCGCAGTGTTGCACCTGCATCATGCCATCCATGAGCTGCTCACCTTCCATGTGTTCGGCTGAGGCCACCACGGGTTTGTCGGGGAACGTGTAGAGACGAAAGGGCCCCGAACCGCCCGGATGGCACTCCGCGTCGCTCGGGATGACCTGGAAGCGGATTTCGCCCCTCTCGATTAACCCAACGACGCGGCTCAGCTGTTCCAGGAGCACGCCCTTGCCACCTTGAACAGTTCGACGAAGTACCGGCTCCTCCACCACGATCGACACCAGCGGAGGGCTTTCAGGCTTCACCAAGACTTCCTGACGAGCCATCCTCAGGGTGACCATCTGGTCCACCTCTTTTGCCGAGAACCAAGGACCGCTGTCATAGAGCAGTCCCCTCGCATAGTTCTCGCACTGGATCAGTCCAGGGAAGATCACCGGTTGGTACTCCCGGAGTTCGGTCGCCTCCCGCTCCAGCTGTCCGACCTCCGTGTACCAGGGCGGTAGTGCGTCGGGCTCGTTCGCCGCGTTCCAGGCCCGATTTATCGCACCGCCGCAATCGAAGAGCGCATCGAGTTCTTCCGCCCGGTCCGAAGGCAGCCTCCGCCTGCCCTTCTCCCACGCGGACACCGTGGACTGGACGACCTTCAGCGCCTTGGCCACCTGTCCCTGCGTCATTCCGGCCTGGCTCCGTGCCGCCGCGATCTTCCTGCCCAGGGTCTTGCGCCTGGGGTTGGCCTTGAGGCTCACTACGACTCCCATTTCCGGGTTATCGCCACTACGACCCATGCAAGACCAGGACACGACCCGATAGAGCCTGTAACGACTAAGTGTGACCGTTCGGTGATTTCGCTGGAACCCGCCCACGGGCGGCCCCAGGGTGGTGCCACGGGCCACGCGCGTAGTGGCCGACCCAGGGAGGGAATACAGGTGCGACCAGCCATCCGCATTGTGCCGAACCGCGAGCCCGACACCGGCGGCTCCGAGCCCCTGCCCCGCCGGGTCACGGACCCCGACGACCGCGCGCCGATGGTGCTCGACCGCACGTGCGGGGTCCCCGACTGCCACGCCCTGGCCGTCGCCGGACGCCCCGAACAGGCCGCCGTCCTGCGCAGGCGCATCGCCACGGTCCTGCCGCCCGCGACCGCCGACACCGCCCAGTACCTGGTCAGCGAACTCTTCAACAACGCCATCACCCACTCGCGCAGCGGGGACGAGGGAGGGCACGTGACCGTGACCGTCCACTGGTTCCCCGACCGCGTCCAGCTGAAGGTCATCGACCAGGGGCCGCGCGGCGAGGCCGGCTCCACCCCGCACATGCGCCCCCTCGACCTGGAGAGGGAGGGCGGCCTGGGGCTCCGCCTCGTGCACGTCCAGGCGGCCAGGTGGGGGACCTTCCACGACCGGAACCGCACCACCGTGTGGTTCGAGCTGGACCGGCCGCAGGCCCGGATCTGAGGTGCCGCCCGTGACGACGCGACAAGAAAGGGGGAGACCGGTGGCGGAGCGAGCCCCGGAGAACCCCGCCCCAGACGTTTCCGTACGACCGGTGGAGAGGTTGCTGACCCCGCGTGAGGCCTCGCGCGTCCTCGGCGTGGACCCCAAGACCCTCATCCGGTGGGAGGGGGAGGGGCGGCTCATGTCGCTCCGCACACTCGGGGGGCACCGGCGCTACCCGAGGACCCTGGTCGAGCAGCTGGCCGTCCCGGTGCCGCCGCTGGAGGAGGTCGTCTCCACCCTGCGGCAGGTCCACGACCGGGCCCTGGAGATCGGGGCGCGGGAGGAGGCGGCCACGATCGCCCGGCTCATGGCGGTACTGGACGCCGAGGGGTGAACGCCCGCCGACCCCCGCGGGGGCGGGGCCGGCGGGGAAGGTCGATCGGTCGCGGTGCGCGGGCGGGTCCGGCTACGGCGCCACGAGGCAGTCCACGGGGAGGCTCGTGGTGGTGTTGAGCGAGACGGGGGAGAGGGGGTGGTCGAGCACCCCGCCCACGGCCGCACAGGCCTGGTCGAGGGTCTCGTCGGCGACGGCCGTGCCGGCGCCGACCGCCAGTGCGGCGGCGGTGAGGGCGGTGGCGGCCAGAAGGGTTCGCAGGCGCATGTCTCTCCACGGTCGATCACTCGGAGGATTCGTTGAACGACCAAGAGTAGTCGCGATGGGACGGTCGCGCCCCGGGAACGCCTCCTGTCCGCCCCGCCGACCCGTGCACGGTCCCGTCACGGGGCTCGCGCGCACCCGGGGAGGTCGCTCCGCACCGACGCGCCGAGGCGTCGGATCAGCCGGGGCGGACCCGCGTCGGAGGAGGCGGGGCGGTCAGCGGGACCGGGGGACCCGGTGCTCCCCGGAGCCGTTCGACGGGACGCGCCCGCGGAGTGAGGGCGCCGCCGGAGCGGCGGCCCCGGCCCCGCGTCCGCCACCGGCGCGCGCGACCGGCCGGTCCGCGAGGACTCCGCGCACGGCGCCGGGCGGGGTGGCCGACACCGAGGCCCCGCCCCCGGACGCCCCTCCCGGCCACCGGGCCCCGGCCTGTTCGACCCGGTCGCACAGGACCCGCATGCGGGTGAGCGACGTGCGCAGGGTCTCGGTGCCCGCACGCATGCGGCCGACGGCGTTGAGCGCCCTCATCTCCGCGGGCCGGACGCCGCGCGCCAGGAGGCGGACCAGCTCGCCGAAGGACCTCCTCCCCGCGTCGGCGTATCCGGCCACCTGCTCGGGATCGTCCCCCGCCGCGAGCAGCGTCCTGCCCCGGGCGAGGAAGCCCGCGACCTCCCCGGCCGTCCCCCGGGAATCCGGGGCCGACGCCCGTGCGGCCCGCTCGGACTCCTCCAGGCGCGGCACCAGGCCGCTGAGCTCGGCGCGGGCGGAGAGCCACTCCCGCTTCATGGCATCGGCCTCCGCCACGACCTGGTTGAGTTCGGCGCGGGTGTACGGGGGCTGCCTCCGCGCCCAGGGGAAGCGTCGGCGCGTCTCCGGGGACAGCGGGTGCTCGCCCATCTCCAACCGGACCTCGGCCATGCTGTCACTCCCTGGTGTCGGCGGACGCGGCCCGGGGCGGGCCGACGCTTCCTGTTCGCCGGTTACGATCCGTACTTCTCCCGTCCGGTTCACGGAAGTTCCGGTGCGGCAGGGGTTCTGGCAGCCGACCCGCCGTCCGGGCGGCGGGAACCGCGCGGTCCACGGAGCCCCGGGCCCGGACCCCGTCGCGGGGTTCCGGGACGGCGCCCGTACCCGCCTACTCGGACATCTCGCCGGCGCTGCGGATCCTCTCCCGCATCCACTCGGGGATGTTCTCCTCGGACCTGGGGAAGTGCCGCTGTTCGAGCACGAACGAGCCGTCGGAGGGCGGCACGTCGAACTCCGGCGGGTTGTCGTAGTCATAGGTGACGTGGAAACGGGCCGGGCGCTCGATGGTGTAGACCGCGGAGAACCAGGTCCCCTTGCCCTCGCTGTACATGCCGGGCCGGAGCCTGTCCATCTCGTCCCACACCGAGTCGGGCGGGTCGATCCTGTGGATCGCGCCGTCCCTGACGGCGGCCTCCGTGTGAATCGTGGAGATCCCGACCAGCCCGCTGTAGTGGCACCGGATCTCCGTCCAGCCGTCAGGGGCGAGGCCCAGAAGAATGCCTCCGATCCTGCGGAGGATCTCCTGCTGCTCTTCGGTTGTGAGTGCCTGCGTGGCCATGGATTCCTTTTCCTCGGTTCATTTCCGGGATATTGGAGATCCGGACCGGTTTCTGTGGCACCCCGTTGATCGAGTGGTCTGTCCGAATCCTGTTCGGAGTTGTCATGTCGGCTGCGTACTTACCCTGATCCTAGCGCTGACCTGTGCTTTAGGAAGTCCGGTGGCAGGGTCTTTCTGGGTCAGCCGAGCCCATTCCTCCTCAAGCTTGTAGTAGTTGTCCCTGTGCGTGTCCGTCGCCGATTTCGACTGGTTCGGGTTCTCCAGCATGGGCGCCGGGTTCAGGCGCTCGCCAGCTTCGAAGAACTGCGTTTCGATGAGGTGCCCGCCGTTCCCGTCGGAATTCTCCGCACGGAATTCGGGGTTCTGGGGAGCGCCCGGGGAAGCGTCGTTGTCGTCGTTGAGGTCGAGGTGTTCCTCGGCCCCTTCGTTACCGGTCCTCCCCTGGTCCGGGCACCTCCGGCCGTTGTTCGACCGAGTGTGCTCGACGAGGTGGCCCACCGCGTACGGCCTCCTGGGTCAGACGGGGAACTCGCCGTACCAGGATCGTTTCACGATGTGTTCGGGCAGGTACTCCGATTCCACGTCGAGGGAGAAGTCCGGATCGATCTGGGCCTTGTCGTGGGCCAGGCAGGCGATGGCAAGGAGTCCCAGGGGGACGACGCCGTGGACGCCTGCGGGGGCGTCCTCGCGTGTCTGGTAGCGCTTGAAGGATTCCAGTGCCTCGGCGAGTACCTGGTTGAAGGCCGCCGCGTCTCCCATGAGCAGCAGGCGGAAGACGTCCATCTGGGGGAAGGTGACCAGGTCCAGGTATTCGCCGCCGAACGCGCCCCGGCGTGGGTCGGAGAGTTCCATGGCCCGGCGGAGTTCGGCCGCCAGGTCGTCGGTGCCGTTGACGTAGGCCTGTAGCGCGGCGGTCCAGTGGAAGCTGAACTCGTTGTGGGTGATGCCCCCGGCCTCTCCTGCTCGACGCAGGCGTTCGGTGGGGATGCGGCACAGGGCTTCGGCGTGGGTGTTGGCGCGGCAGGTGACCGCGAGGAAGAACGCGGTCTGCCAGGTGCCGACGTTGGCGGTGTGGATCAGGCCCGGGGACTCCAGGGTGCGGACCTGCTGGTCGATCAGGTATTCGACCGTGCTGCCCTTCTCGGCCTCGGAGAGGGCGAAGACCGCGTTGTGGAACTGCATCGCGACGGTCCAGGCCTCCCAGGTCTCCAGATCGCGGGCCGGAGGATCCACCAGGAGGGATTCCTCCGCGGTCTGGAGCACGGGACCCAGCCACAGTCCGATGTTCGCGGCGTTCCGGACCGTCTTCTGGACCATCTTCGCCCGGCGCTTCACCTGGTAGGCGATCTCCTCCTCATCGATCCCGTGGTCCATCTCGTGCCGGGAGACGTAAGCGGTCATGAAGCCTCCTTGTTGGAGAGGTCGAAGATCTGGTGATCGTAGCCGTTGGCGCGGGAATCACCGGTCCATTCCCTCCGGCCGTCCGCGTCCGTGACGTACTGCCCGTTGGAGTCCTGGCGGTAGACGTCGACCGGGTCGCCCTTGAACACCGCGTAGGTCACCCGGCCCTGGTCCAGCTTGTCCAGGATCTCCTCGGCGAGGCGGCGTTCCGCGGCGTTGCCCGCCTGGCCGCCGCGTTCGCGCATCACCCTGAGAATGTCCTCCACATACGCGCGCGTACCCTGGCTCACCCGCCTGGGGTCCTCGCCCGCAGGAGTGACGTTGCGTTCCCCGAGATCGGTCTTGGTGCTGCTCTTGGCCTCGACGATGACGATGTCGCCGTCCACGGTGCGGTAGACCTGGTCGAACTGGTCGTTGCCGTTCTTCGGCGCGAACGGCGAAGGGCTGATCTCCTCCGCGCCGTCCAGGTTCGGCCGCAGCTCCGTCAGCTCGGGCTTGCCGTCGTCTCCGTAGACGGTGTCGCCGTCCTCGTCGACGACGTGGCGCATCACCGGATCGCCGTTTCCGTCGTGGATCGTGCTGCCGTCGAACTCGTGCCGGGCGCCGATCCTGGCGGTCTCCTCGCCGAAGTCCTCGGCGACGTCCGTGGCGTACTTGTGCGCCTCCCGGTACTTCTGCTTCGCCTCTTCGACGAGGGGGTGGTTCGGCCCCTTGTCCTTGTACTCGCCGTGCAGTTCCTCCATCGCCGCGAGGTGGTCCCGGGCCCGCATGGAGGCGTTGATGGAGACACGCCTGTCGTGGGCGAGGTGGTCGAGGCCGCCCAGGTCGTTCCTGAGCTGGTTGCGCCGTGCGAGCTCCTCGGGCGCCAGGTCGGTCCGCCTGAACTCGTCACCGTCGAGGCGGAGCTCCGTCTTCTCCCCGAGGAACCGGGGCTGCTCGGCGGCCTCCAACGGGACCCAGTCGCTGCTGCTGTCCGCACGGCTGATCTGCGGGAGCTGCCACTCGTCCGGGCCGATCGTGGTGTCGGCGTGCTTCCGGTGGCCGTTGCCCTCCTTGTAGTACTCCTTGTAGAAGTCGTTGTACGCGCGGCCGTCCTGGTCCTCGTTGAGGAGCCTGCGCAGGTCGTCGCGGAAGGCCTGCTGATTGGCGGGGTCGTCCTTGTCCCCCCAGGTGTGCTCCTGGAACTCCTCCAGAGTGGTCGGGCTCGACGGGCGCTCGCCGTCGCCGCTCCCGTCGCCCCGGGAGCCGTCCGGGCCGTCCGAGTCCGAGCCGCCGCCCGAGTTCCCCTCGGAACCCCCGTGGAAGTCGGGGGAGCCCGGGATCCCGGGACGGTCACCGCCCGAGCCGCCCTCGCCGCCGGACGAGTCGTTGGAGACGGGCCCGGTGTTGCCGGTGCTGCCGGTGTCCCCGTTCCCCGGCGTGCCGTTGCCATTGCCGTTGTCGACGCTGTTGGTGACCGTGGGCGTGCGGTCCCGCATCTCGGGGCCGTTGCCCGTGTCACCCGTGTCCGCCCGCGTGTCGAAGTCCTGCGGCCCCGTGCCGGTGAGCCGGTACACGTCCTCCGCCGAGGTGTCGCGGGGCCGGTCGGCCTCCATCGTGTCGCCGCGCGGCGTGACCGGGACCCGGGCCGGGTCGTTCTCCAGGTCGGGCCGGTCGGGCTCGATGTCGTTGCCCTCCCACGAGCCCTCGCGGTTCGGGCCGGTCTTGGCGTTGCGGTCGACCTCGTCGATCTCGGCCTGGTTGCGCTGGGTGACCTCGCGTCCGAAGTCGGCGTTCTCCGGGTTGTTGACGATGTCCAGGAAGTCGTCCGTGGCCTGGAGCTGGTCCGCGGTGGCGTCGCGGTTCCGGGACGGGTTGTCCGCGCCGTCGTCGCCGTTGTTGTTGACCGGGGTGACCCGGCGGTTGTCCGGCGTCCCGTCCGGGACGGGGTCGGTCCCGCCGGTGCTGCCGCCGTTGATCCGGTCCAGCGCCGCCCGCATCTCGCCGAGCTGCGACGGGCTGAAGGAGCCGGTGTCGAGGTCGCTCATGTCGAAGTCGAACGTGGGCGAGCCACTGCCGCCGAACCGGCCGGGGATGCCGAGGTTGAGGTTGTTCACGTCGAACTCCGGTATGTCCGGCGTGTTCACGCTCGGGCCGTCGCCGCCCATCCGGTTGAGCATCGCCGAACCGCGCCACGCCAGGAGCGGCGCGCCCACGACCGCGCCCACGCCGGTGGCGGACAGGGCCACGCCGGCCACCGTCGCGCCGATGTTGAGCAGGGCCGTGCCGATCACGTAGCCGGGCCGCTCGCCCCACTCCTCCCACGGCACCACCGCGTGCGCGGCGTCCTTCCACGCCCCGCCCGCGATCTCGCCGGTGCGCTCCCAGCCCTGGAAGCCCCAGCTGTCGTTCTCGGCGTCGTACATGCCCACCAGCGACGCCGCCGACTGGAGGTTGCCCTCGTGGTACTCCCACAGGTTGTCGCCCCAGCTGCCCTGGAACCAGCCGTCGGAGTTGTGGATGCCGACGAACCCGCCGACGTCCTCGGCGATGCCCACCCCGAAGTCCTTGACCGCGGACCCCGCGTCCACCCACCAGCCGTGGTCGGTCTCCTGGGAGCCGCCCCACGCCATGTCGACGTCGCCCAGGTACCCGTCGAACCCGTGCTGGTACTCGTTCGCCCCGGGCGGGCTGCCGTCCGCGTTCGCGGAGACGAAGCTCGTGCGGCCGGGGATGTCGGCGTTGATGGCGTTCGCGCAGTCCCGCTCCGCCTGCTCGTACTCCTGGCGCAGGGCGTCGGCGCGGTCGAGGAGGGCCTGGTGCTCCCCGACCTTGTCGCTCTCGTTGCCGACGAGCCGGTTCCAGAAGCCGTCGGCCTGCTTCCAGTCGTCGTTGCTGGTGTCGATGGAGTTGAGGAAGGCGTTCGAGTCGGTCGTGAGGGTCGCCCACCTGCCCTTGATGTCGCGCACGGCCTCGGCGAAGGTCTCCAGGGCCGTGGCAGCCTTGCCCGTCGAGGTCTCCACCGAGTCCCCGTCGGTCGCGACGGAGTCGACCGCCGCGAGCAGGGTCCCGGACTCGGGCGCGGTGTAGCAGCCGGAGAGGCCCGACCACGCGCTCTTGATGTCGGCCCCGATCCCGGACACCGTCGTCCCGGCCGTGCGGAGCTGCCCCGCCAGGGTCTCCAGCTCGGCGGGGTCGGCGGTGGGAACGGGGAACATCGAGGGGTTGATCAGGCCGCCGGTGGGCGTGCACATCTCGGTCACGTGGACGTCTCCATCTGGGATCCGGAGCGAGTCGGGGTAGGGGTCTCCGGGGCAGGGAACCGGGGAGATGGAACAGGGCCGGGATCAGGGGCCGGGGGTACGGCGGCGCCTAGGGGACGTGGGGGCCGTACACCGGACGCTCGGGCTCCGGCTCCGGGAGCACGCCGGCGTTCTGCTGGGCCTCGGCCGCCATCTCCAGGTTGCCGTTGACGTAGTGCGTGGTGGCCTCGCTGGCCCCGGTGACGGCGCTGACCGTCACCCCGGCCATGTCGCCCATGAGGCCGAAGTTGTGCTCGGCGAACTCGCCCAGGGCCATGCTGACGGGGGCGCTGTTCGCCTCGCCGCTGATGCTCGTGAGCAGGGTCTCGGTCGAGGTCATGGAGCCGACCAGGCCCTCGCTGCCGCCCTCCTCGCCGATGTGTCCGGCGACGGTGGTCAGGACGCCGCCGACCTCGGACGGCAGGATGTTCCAGGCTGACACGGGGTTCTCCTCACCAGGACGGGGATCAGGGGGACGGGGGGCGCGAGAAGGCGCCCGCCCGGAAGTTCGTGGGCGGCGGGGCCTGCGGGGCGTCCTCGGTCTCGCGGCTCCGCGCGGTCTCGATGTGCGCGTGCAGGCGGTTCAGGCTCTCGCCGAGGGTACCGAGGTCGGCGCTGATCCGGGTGTGCATCTGACGGGCGGCCCGGTCCAGCCGGGGATGGACGCCCGGGGGCAGGGGCTCGTCCTCGGCCCCCTGCTCGCCGGGGGCCGCCTCCTCGTCGAGGATGGCCTGTTCGTCGCTCGGGTCGACCACGTCGAACTTCACTTCCACCCCTCCTTCTCCGGAGTCCTCCTCCGGGGGATAGGACGCACGTTAGCCGCGTGCGGTTCGGGAATCATCCCCGTCGCGCGTCCTTGTCCTCCCCGGTGGCGCCGGAAAGGATGCGAGGTCGGGGGATTCCTACCCGCGGGTACGTCCTTCTCCCCGCCGCCTCTCGGACGGGGGCAGAAATGGCCTTCCGGAATGCGCTTGGAAGTACGGCCGAATTCCACCGAGCCGATACCGGGGTCCGGCCCCGGGACCCCGCCGCGCGGCCGTGACGCGACGGCCCGCCCGCGCCGGATAATCGGTGGCGCGCACCGCCGGGCCACGGCAGGGTGTTCCGTCCGAGACCCTCGCGGACGGAGCACGGTTCACCTATGGACGACACCGGGAGACTGTTCGTGGACGAGGAGTCGCAGAAGCTCGTCACCGACCTCGTGGCCGCGGTCCCCTGGCTGGAGGAGGACTACGAGTGCCACGTCGATCTCGACGGCGGCCCGCTCCCCCACGTCTTCTTCTGGGACGTCACCCGGGCGGTGGTCGCGTCGTTCCTCTCCGACGGGAGCCACGGCCTGGACTGGGAGGGGGTCCTCGGCTTCCTGGAGGAGCAGAGCGCGCGCGGGGTCCCCGAGGTGGACGTGGTGATCGGCACGTCGTTCCTCTACTCCCTTCCGTGGCCGGGGCAGCCCGGATACGCCCTGGTCGGGCACCTCGGCCCGGTCATGGCCGAGAGGTTCGGGCGGATCCGGCCGGACGGCTGACGGAGCCGGGCCGCGGGCGCCGGGCCGGGGGCCGGCGGAAGGGGCCGGGGCGCGGCGGCGGGAGGCACGGCGCGGGCGGGGCGGGGGAGCGGTACGGCCGCACGGAGCGCACCCTTAGTCTTGTGCCATGACCCGCGCGAAGCTCGACAAGAAGCCCCAGGACGTCGCGGCGATGTTCGATGGCATCGCCGAAAACTACGACCTCGTCAACGACGTCATCTCGCTGGGACAGGACAGGATCTGGCGGAAGGCCGTCGTCAACGCCGTCGAGGCCTACAGCGGAGAGCTGGTCCTCGACCTCGCCGCGGGCACCGGCACCTCCTCGGAGTCCTTCGTGAAGAAGGGCGCGCGCGTCATCGCGTGCGACTTCTCCCTGGGCATGCTCACCACGGGCGCCAAGCGCCGGGGCGGCGCCTCCACCGGCGGCGTGACCTTCGTGGCGGGCGACGCCCTCAGCCTCCCCTTCGCCGACGAGACCTTCGACGCGGTCACGATCTCCTTCGGCCTGCGCAACGTCAGCGACGTGGACCAGGCACTGCGGGAGCTGCTGCGGGTGACCAAGGTCGGCGGCCGGCTGGTCATCTGCGAGTTCAGCCACATCCCGGTGGAGTTCGTGGACAAGCTCTACTCCACCTACCTCATGGCCGCCCTGCCCAAGATCGCGGGCGCGGTGTCCGGCCGGGGCGAGTCCTACGACTACCTGTCGGAGTCGATCATGGCCTGGCCCAAGCAGGCCGACCTCGCCCGCGACCTCCAGGACGCGGGCTGGTCCAGGGTCGCCTGGCGCAACCTGTCGACGGGCATCGTCGCCCTGCACCGCGGTTTCCGGGACAAGTAGAAACCGACATAGCGCCCAGGAAGCTCGATACTTCTTTTATAGCTAATAAGCACGCAAAACCCGGAGAACAGGGCGTTCTCCGGGTTTTTTGTGTTGCCACTGGGTCCCCTGGGGTGTCGGAAACAATCATGAGCTGCACCTTTGTCAGAAGGTGATGCCTTTAGGTGTCCAGTGGGGCTATCTGGGAGCAATATCCCGTTTGGGGATAACACGTCTAGCGCGCCCCCCGGGGGTCGCCTCGCGGTGCGTAAGGGTCTAGACTGCGGAAAAGAGCCTTGTGAAGTGCTTCACAAGGCCACGAGGCGCAGGACACATGGCCACATACCGGACATGTTGGAAGTCCCACAACACCCATACCATCCCCCGTGAGCGGGTCGTCCCCGCACTGGCCCGCCACGGTGCACCGCGCGAGCAGTCGAGGACCCACCCGTGAGCGAGACAGCTACCTCCTCTCCCAGAGGCCGGGAGCGGACCGAGTACGACGCCGACGTCATCGTCGTCGGCGCCGGCCCCTCCGGCTCAACCACCGCCTACTACCTCGCCCAGGCGGGACTCGACGTCCTGCTCCTGGAGAAGACCGCCTTCCCCCGGGAGAAGGTCTGCGGCGACGGACTGACCCCCAGGGCGGTGAAGCAGCTCACCGCCATGGGGATCACCTTCGAGGACGAGGGGTGGATCAAGAACCACGGCCTGCGCATCGTCGGCGCCGGCGTCCGCCTCGAACTCCCCTGGCCCGACCTGGCCGCCTACCCCGGTTTCGGACTCGTCCGCACCCGGCTCGACTTCGACCAGATCCTGGTCGACCGCGCGGTGTCCGCCGGCGCCAAACTCCTGGAGCGGACCAACGTCACCGGCCCCCTCATGGACGAGCGCAGCAACCGCATCGTCGGGGTCCACGCCAAGGACGCCGACCGCGAGCCCGTGACCTTCCGGGCCCCGCTGGTCGTGGCCGCCGACGGCAACTCCTCCCGGCTGTCCGTCGCCATGGGCATCCGCAAGCGCGACGACCGCCCCATGGGCGTGGCCGTGCGCACCTACTTCGAGAGCCCCCGCCACAAGGACGACTACCTGGAGTCCTGGCTGGAGCTGTGGGACAGGAGCGGCGACAAGGACGTCCTCCTGCCCGGCTACGGCTGGGTCTTCGGCGTCGGCGACGGCACCAGCAACGTCGGCCTGGGCATCCTCAACTCCACCGCCTCCTTCCAGGACGTGGACTACCGCAAGCTCCTGCGCCGCTGGACCGAGTCCATGCCCGAGGAGTGGGGCTTCACCGAGGACAACCAGAAGGGCGCCATCCGCGGCGCCGCCCTTCCCATGGGCTTCAACCGCGTCCCGCACTACTCGCGCGGGCTCATGCTCGTCGGCGACGCCGGCGGCATGGTCAACCCCTTCAACGGCGAGGGCATCGCCTACGCCATGGAGGCCGGGAACATCGCCGCCGACGTCATCGTGCAGGCGCACGGGCGGCCCACCCAGCAGACCCGCGAGCGGACCCTGCTGAGCTACCCCGACGTGCTCGCCGACACCTACGGCGGCTACTACACGCTCGGGCGCTACTTCGTGAAGGTCATCGGCCAGCCCGAGTTCATGAAGTACGCGACCAAGTACGGCCTGCGCCAGCGCACGCTCATGAAGTTCGCGCTGAAGATGCTCGCCAACCTCACCGATCCCACGCAGGGCGACGCCATGGACAGGGTCATCAACGGCCTGACCAGGATCGCCCCCGCGGCCTAGCCGCTCCGCGGGCCGGGCGGCCCCGATCCCCGGAGCCGCCCGCCCGCCCCGGGGAACCGGGCGCGGAGCACTGGGACAACACGGCCGGGCGGTCGGGTCCGGCGCCACAACAGGACAGCACGGGACGACCGAAGAGATGAGCTAGTGAAAGCAATCACAAGCATGCGCGAGCGTGCCGACCAGCCAGAAGGAGGGTGACCCGTGGAGCTCTACACACCGATATTCGTGCTCGGCGGGATCGGCGCCGCGTTCGTGGTGGTGTCGATGGTGGCCGGGGCGGTCATGGGCCCCAAGCGCTACAACCGGGCCAAGATGCAGGCCTACGAATGCGGCATCGAGCCGACCCCGCAGCCCGCGGGCGGCGGCCGCTTCACCGTCAAGTACTACATGACGGCCATGATGTTCATCATCTTCGACATCGAGATCATCTTCCTCATCCCCTGGGCCGTCCACTTCGACGCCCTCGGCTGGTTCGGACTGGTCGCGATCGTCCTCTTCCTGGTGAACGTCTCCATCGCCTACGCCTACGAGTGGCGCCGCGGAGGCCTCGAATGGGACTGACGACCACCGCGCGCCCCGCCCAGACCCGGCAGCCCGCCCAGCCCAGCCCGGAGGAGGTCCGCAGCTGATGGGACTCGAAGAGAAACTCCCCAGCGGAATCGCGCTCACGACCGTCGAGCAGGTCGTGGGCCTGGCCCGCAAGAGCTCCATGTGGCCCGCCACGTTCGGGCTCGCCTGCTGCGCCATCGAGATGATGGCCGTCGGCGGCCCCCACTACGACCTGGCCCGGTTCGGCATGGAGAAGTTCGGCGCCACCCCGCGCCAGGCCGACCTCATGGTCGTCGCCGGACGGGTCAGCCAGAAGATGGCCCCCGTCCTGCGCCAGATCTACGACCAGATGCCCGAGCCCAAGTGGGTCATCGCGATGGGCGTGTGCGCCTCCAGCGGCGGCATGTTCAACAACTACGCGATCGTGCAGGGCGTGGACCACGTCGTCCCGGTCGACATCTACCTGCCGGGCTGCCCGCCCAGGCCGGAGATGTTCCTCGACGCCGTGCTCAAGCTGCACGACAAGGTCCAGAACACCAAGCTCGGCGCCCACCGGGAGCTGGAGATCACCGAGATCGAGGAGCGGATGCTCCGCCGGTCGCTGCCCGTGGTGACGAGGGACTGACATGAGCGAGAAAGAGCGCAACGAGGAAGCCGCCGACCTGCCCGAGAAGCAGGGACGCGAGCGGCTGGCCGCCCCGGTCAGGCGGACCGGCATGTTCGGCGGCTCCACCGGGGGCGACACCTCCGGCTTCGGGGGCCTCCAGGTCAGGGGGAGCGCTCCCGCGAACAGCCCGCGCCCCTACACCGACCCCGACGACCCGCGCACCGCGGACTTCGACAGGGTGGCCGACGACCTGGAGGCCGCCCTGGGCGAGGACGCCGGAGCGGTGGAGCGCGTCGAGGTCGCCCTCGGGGAACTCACCTTCCACGTGCGCCGCGAGGCGCTCCTGGAACTGGCGCGCGTGCTGCGCGACGACCCGGCCCTGCGCTACGAGCTGTGCACGGGGGTGACAGGCGTGCACTTCCCCGACGACACCGGCCGGGAACTGCGCGCGGTCTACCACTTCCGCTCCATCAGCCACAACAGCGAGATCCGCGTCGTCACCACCTGCCCCGACGCCGACCCGCACGTGCCGTCGATCGTGTCGGTCTACCCGACCAACGACTGGCACGAGCGCGAGGCCTGGGACTTCTTCGGCATCGTCTTCGACGGCCACCCCGCGCTGACCCGCATCCAGATGCCCGACGACTGGCGCGGCCACCCGCAGCGCAAGGACTACCCGCTGGGCGGCATCCCCGTCGAGTACCGGGGAGCCACCGTGCCCCCGCCGGACGAGCGGAGGTCCTACACGTGACCGCCAGCACCCACAGCCACTCAGCCACGAAGGGAGGCACGGCATGACCGTCACCGAGGACTACATCGACGCCTCCGGCGGGGACTGGGACGACGTCATCGAGAAGGCGCAGGCCACCAGCGCCGAACGCCTCGTCGTCAACATGGGCCCCCAGCACCCGTCCACCCACGGCGTCCTCCGCCTGATCCTCACCCTGGACGGTGAGACCTGCACCGAGGCACGCGTCGCCATCGGCTACCTGCACACCGGTATCGAGAAGAACATGGAGTACCGGACGTGGACGCAGGGCACCACGTTCGTCACCCGCATGGACTACCTGACGCCGCTCTTCAACGAGACGGCGTACTGCCTGGCGGTCGAGAAGCTGCTCGGCATCACCGAGCGCGTCCCCGAGCGCGCCAGCGTCATCCGCGTGATGATGATGGAGCTCAACCGGATGGCCTCCCACTTCGTGGCGATGGCGACGTTCGGCATGGAACTCGGCGCGACCACGGTCATGACCAACGGGTTCCGTGAGCGCGAGATGATCCTGGACATCTTCGAGCTGGTCACCGGCCTGAGGATGAACCACGCCTACGTCCGCCCCGGCGGCGTGGCGCAGGACCTGCCGCCCGGCGCGGTCGGCCAGGTCCGGGAGCTGCTCAAGGAGATGCCCAAGCGCATCCAGATCATGCGCAAGCTCCTGGACGAGAACCCCGTCTACCTCGCCCGCACCAAGGACGTCGCCTACCTCAACCTGCCCGGCTGCATGGCGCTCGGCGTCACCGGGCCGCTGCTGCGCGCCTCCGGACTCGCGTTCGACCTGCGCAAGTCCAAGCCCTACTGCGGCTACGAGGGCTACGAGTTCGACGTCCCCGTCTCCGACGGCGGCGACGTGTACGCCCGCTACCGGGTGCGCATCGCCGAGATGGAGGAGAGCCTGAAGATCATCGAGCAGTGCCTGGACAAGCTCGGTCCCGGCCCGGTGATGATCCAGGACGCCAAGATCGGCTGGCCCGCCAAGCTGGCCCTCGGCCCCGACGGGCTGGGCAACTCGCCCGACCACATCGCGCACATCATGAGCAGCTCCATGGAAGCCCTGATCCACCACTTCAAGCTGGTCACCGAGGGCTTCCGGGTGCCCGCCGGCCAGGCCTACGCGGCCGTCGAGAGCGCCAAGGGCGAACTCGGCTGCTACGCCGTCAGCGACGGGGGCACCCGCCCCCACCGCGTGCACTTCCGCGACCCCTCGTTCACGCACCTCCAGGCCGTCGCCGCCATGTGCGAGGGCGGCACGGTGGCGGACGTGATCGCGGCCGTGGCCAGTATCGACCCGGTGATGGGAGGCGTGGACCGGTGAACCAGAACGACACCACACCCGACAGCGCGGACAGCGCGCAGGTCGTGCGCGAGAGGTTCCCCGACGAGGTCACGGCCCGTCTGGAACCGGACGCCAAGGAGATCATCGCCCGCTACCCCCGGCAGCGCTCCGCCCTGCTCCCCCTGCTGCACCTGGTGCAGTCCGAGGAGGGGCACGTGAGCACGGCCGGGATGCGCTTCTGCGCCGACCAGCTCGGCATCACCCTCGCCGAGGTCAACGCGGTCGCCACGTTCTACACCATGTACCGCCGCCGCCCCGGCGGCGACTACCAGGTGGGCGTGTGCACCAACACCCTGTGCGCCGTCATGGGGGGCGACGAGATCTTCGCGTCCCTCAAGGACCACCTCGGGGTCGGCCACAACGGGACCACCGAGGACGGCAAGGTCACGCTGGAGCACCTGGAGTGCAACGCGGCCTGCGACTTCGCCCCCGTCGTGATGGTCAACTGGGAGTTCTTCGACAACCAGACGCCCGACACCGCCAAGCGGCTGGTCGACGACCTGCGGCTCGGCAACGACGTCGCCCCCACGCGCGGCCCCGCGAGCCTGTGCACCTGGAAGCAGGCCTCCCGCGTGCTCGCCGGGTTCGACGACGGCCGCGCCGGCGAGGGCGTCCAGGCGGCGGGCGCCTCGCTCGCCGGACTCGACGTGGCCCGGCGCAACGGCTGGACCGCGCCCGACCCCGCGAACCTTCCCACCCGCGACCAGGGTGAGGAGGGCGCCAAATGACCACCCTGACCCCGATCCTGTCCCGCAACTGGGACCGCGCCGACTCCTTCACCCTCGACGGGTACCAGGCCACCGGCGGCTACGACGCGCTGCGCAAGGCCCTGGCCATGGAACCCGACGCCATCGTGGACCTGGTCAAGCAGTCCGGCCTGCGCGGCCGCGGCGGCGCCGGGTTCCCCACCGGGATGAAGTGGGGGTTCCTGCCCAAGGACAACCCCAACCCGCGCTACCTCGTCGTCAACGCCGACGAGTCCGAGCCGGGCACCTGCAAGGACATCCCGCTCATGCTCGCCAACCCGCACGTGCTGGTGGAGGGCGTGGCGATCGCGTCGTACGCGATCAAGTCCAACCAGGCCTTCATCTACGTGCGCGGCGAGGTCGTCCACGTCATCCGCCGCCTGCGCAAGGCCGTCGCCGACGCCTACGAGGCCGGACTGCTCGGCCGGGACATCCTCGGCAGCGGCTTCGACCTCGACGTCGTCGTCCACGCCGGGGCGGGCGCCTACATCTGCGGCGAGGAGACCGCCCTCCTGGACTCCCTGGAGGGCTACCGGGGCCAGCCCCGGCTCAAGCCGCCGTTCCCCGCCGTGGCCGGGCTCTACGCCTCGCCCACCGTGGTCAACAACGTCGAGTCCATCGCCAGCGTCCCCGGCATCGTCGCCAACGGCGCCGAGTGGTTCACGTCCATGGGCACCGAGAAGTCCGCCGGCTTCGGCTTCTTCTCCCTGTCCGGGCACGTCACCCGGCCCGGCCAGTACGAGGCGCCGCTCGGGATCACCCTGCGCGAGCTCCTCGACATGGCCGGAGGGGTGCGGGCCGGGCACAGCCTCAAGTTCTGGACCCCCGGCGGCTCCTCCACGCCCATCTTCACCGACCAGCACCTGGACACCCCGCTCGACTTCGAGTCGGTCGGGGCGGCCGGGTCCATGCTCGGCACCCGCGCGCTCCAGGTCTTCGACGAGACCACCTGCGTGGTCCGCGCCGTCGGCCGGTGGATCGCCTTCTACGCGCACGAGTCCTGCGGCAAGTGCACGCCCTGCCGCGAGGGCAACTACTGGATGGTCCAGGTCCTGGACCGCATCGAGCGCGGCGAGGGCACCGAGGCCGACCTCGACAAGCTCCTCGACATCTGCGACAACCTGCTCGGCCGCTCGTTCTGCGCCCTCGGCGACGGAGCGACCAGCCCGGTCATGTCCTCCATCAAGCACTTCCGCCAGGAGTACATCGACCACGTCGAACAGGGCGGCTGCCCGTTCGACCACGCCAAGTCCACCCTGTGGGGCGACCGCCCGGCCGCGACGGGAGGAAACCAGTGACCGTCACCTCCAACTCCTCCGGCGGATCGGCGCCGGCGCCGCCGCCCGAGGACCTGATCACCGTCACCATCGACGGGTTCCGGATCCAGGTGCCCAAGGGCACCCTCCTGATCCGGGCCGCCGAACTCCTCGGCATCCAGATCCCGAGGTTCTGCGACCACCCGCTCCTCGACCCGGTCGGCGCCTGCCGCCAGTGCCTGGTCGAGATCCCCGACATGGGCAACGGCCGCGGCATGCCCAAGCCGCAGGCCTCCTGCACCATCACCGTCATGGAGGGGATGGTGGTCAACACCCACCTCACCTCCCCGGTGGCGGAGAAGGCCCAGCGCGGGATCATGGAGTTCCTGCTCATCAACCACCCGCTGGACTGCCCGGTCTGCGACAAGGGCGGCGAGTGCCCCCTCCAGAACCAGGCCGTGTCCACGGGGCGGGGCGAGACGCGCTTCGTCGACGTCAAGCGCACCTTCCCCAAGCCGATCCCGCTGTCCACCGGGGTGCTGCTCGACCGGGAGCGCTGCATCCAGTGCGCCCGCTGCACCCGGTTCGCCGCGCAGATCGCCGGGGACCCGCTCATCGAGCTGATGGAGCGCGGGGCCCAGGAGCAGGTCGGCATCGCCGACGGCGAGGCCTTCAACTCCTACTTCAGCGGCAACACCGTGCAGATCTGCCCGGTGGGCGCCCTGACCGGCTCCGCCTACCGGTTCCGGTCACGGCCCTTCGACCTGGTCTCCACCCCCAGCGTGTGCGAGCACTGCGCCGGGGGCTGCGCCCAGCGCACCGACCACCGCCGGGGCAAGGTCACCCGCCGCCTGGCCGGGGACGACCCGCAGGTCAACGAGGAGTGGAACTGCGACAAGGGCCGGTGGGCGTTCACCTACGCCACCCAGCCCGACCGCCTCACCCGCCCCCTCGTCCGCGACGAGGAGACCAAGGCCCTGGAGTTCGCGTCCTGGTCCGAGGCGATCACCCTCGCCGGGCAGGGCCTGGCCGCCGCGCGCGGCCGGGTCGGCGTGCTCACCGGGGGCCGCCTCACCTACGAGGACGCCTACGCCTACGCCAAGTTCGCGCGGGTCGCCCTCGGCACCAACGACGTGGACATGCGCGCGCGCGACCACTCCGAGGAGGAGGCCGCGTTCCTGGCCGCCCACGTCGCGGGAACCCCCGTCGGCGTGGACTTCACCGCCCTGGAGAAGGCGCCCGCCGTGCTCCTGGCCGGGTTCGAGCCGGAGGACGAGTCGCCCTCCACGTTCCTGCGCCTGCGCAAGGGCGCCCGCAAGCGCAAGCTGAAGGTCTTCTCGGTCGCCTCGCACGCCAGCCTGGGCCTGACCAAGACCGACGGCACGCTCGTCCGCGCCGTGCCCGGCGACGAGGGCCGCGTCCTCAACGCCCTCGACGTCGACCACCCCGAGGTCGTGGAGGCCATCGGTCAGGAGGGCGCGGTCATCGCCGTCGGGGAGCGGCTCGCCGCCGTCCCCGGAGCGCTCACCGCCGCCGCCGCCCTGTCCCGCCGCACCGGGGCCCGGCTCGTCTGGGTGCCGCGCCGGGCCGGGGAGCGCGGCGCCGTCGACGCCGGAGCGCTGCCGGGCCTGCTGCCCGGCGGACGCCCCGTGGCCGACCCCGCCGCACGCGCCGAGGTCGCCCGCGCCTGGAACGTCGGGTCCCTGCCCGAGCGCCCGGGCCGCGACACCGCCGCGATCATCGCCGCCGCCGCGGCCGGGGAGCTCGACGCCCTGGTCGTCGCCGGGGTCGAGCTGGACGACCTGCCCGACCCCGACGCCGCCCGCGCGGCCCTGGCCAGGGTGCCGTTCATCGTCAGCCTCGAACTGCGCGCGAGCGAGGTCACCGACCGCGCCGACGTGGTCCTCCCCGTCGCCGCCGTCGCGGAGAAGTCCGGCACCTTCGTCAACTGGGAGGGCCGCCACCGGCCCTTCGGTGACGCGCTCAAGGTCCCCGGAGCCCTCTCCGACCTGCGGGTCCTCTCCGCCGTCGCGGACGGCATGGACGTGCACCTCGGCCTGCCCGACGCCGCGTCCGCCTACCGCGAACTGCTCGAACTGGGCCTGTGGACGGGGAACCGGCCCTCCGGCCCCTCCACCCGGCCGGTCGCCGTCCCCGAGCCGGAGGCCGGGCAGGCCGTCCTGTCCACCTGGCGGCAGCTGCTCGGCACCGGGCGCATGGAGGACGGCGAGCCGTTCCTCGCCGGCACCGCCAGGCCGCCCCGCGCCTACCTGTCCAGGACCACCGCGGACGAGGTCGGGGTCCCCGACGGCGGGATGCTCGGCGTCACCGGCGCCCACGGCTCCGTCACCGTCCCGGTCGTCGTCGCCGACATCGCCGACCGCGTCGTCTGGCTCCCGGCCAACGCCCGCGGCTGCGTCGTCCGACGCGACCTCGGCAGCGGCGCCGGGGACACGGTCATCCTGTCCGCGCCCGAATCCGCGGGCGCGTCCCACCACACCGCCGGGAGGCAGCAGTGAGCCCCGCCGTCCACACGGGCGTCCTCCAGCTCGCCTCGGAGGAGACCCTGGGCGCCTTCGGCAACGACCCGTGGTGGATCACCACGATCAAGGCCCTGGCGATCTTCGTCTTCCTCATGCTCTGCGTGCTGATGATGATCATGGCCGACCGCAAGGTCATGGGCCGCATGCAGCAGCGCCACGGACCCAACCGGATGGGCCCCTTCGGCCTCCTCCAGTCCCTGTTCGACGGCATCAAGCTCTCCCTCAAGGAGGACCTGATCCCGCGCGGGGTGGACCGGTTCGTCTACATCGCCGCGCCGATGATCGCGGCCGTGCCCGCGTTCATCGCGTTCTCGGTCATCCCGATCGGGCCCGAGGTGAACATGTTCGGGGTCACCACCCCGCTCCAGCTCACCGACCTGCCCATCGCCGCCCTGGTCGTCCTGGCCACCGCGGCGCTCGGCGTGTACGGGTTCGTGCTCGGCGGCTGGGCGTCCCAGTCGCCGTACGCCCTGCTCGGCGGCCTGCGGGCCTCCGCCCAGGTGATCAGCTACGAGATCGCGATGGGCCTGTCCTTCGTCGCGGTCTTCATCATGTCCGGCACCCTCACCACGTCGGGGATCGTCGAGTCCCAGCGCGGGCTCTGGTTCGCCGTGCTGCTCCTGCCGTCCTTCCTCATCTACCTGGTGACGATGGTCGGCGAGACCAACCGGCTGCCCTTCGACCTCGCGGAGGGCGAGGGCGAGATCGTCGGCGGCTTCATGACCGAGTACGGGTCCATGAAGTTCACGATGTTCTTCCTCGCGGAGTACGTGAACATGTGCACGGTCGCGGCCGTGTCCGTCACGCTCTTCCTCGGCGGCTGGCTCGCCCCGCCCGGGGTCAGCGCGATCCTGCCCGGCGCCAACGAGGGCTGGTGGCCCGCCCTGTGGTGGCTGCTCAAGTTCCTGTGCGTCATGTTCCTGTTCATCTGGGCGCGCGGCAGCCTCCCCCGGGTGCGCTACGACCAGCTGATGAAGCTCGGCTGGAAGGTGCTCATCCCCATCCAGCTGGTGTGGATCACCGCCGTCGCCGTCGTCCGGATGCTCGTCCTGGACGGCGCGTCGCCGATCGTCATCGGCCTCGTGGTCGCCGGGTTCTCCGCCGCGACGATCGGGGCGTTCGCCGCCTGGGCGCGCTCCGCCCGCCGCGAACGCGCCGAGGAGGCGCGCCTGCGGGCCGAGAGCCGGCGCCGCGCCCACAAGGATCCCGCCTTCGGCGGGTTCCCGGTGCCGCCGAGCACCGCCCCGCACTACGGCAGCAGCGTGCTCGCCGAACCGCCGCGGACGGCCCCGGTCGCCGCCGAGAGCAACAAGAAGGGTGAGGAGGTTTCCGGTGCTTGAGTGGCTCAACCCCGTCAAAGGATTCGGCGTCACCTTCCACACCATGTTCAAGAAGGTGCCGACGGTCGAATACCCGGAGGTCAAGCGCCCCACGGCGCCGCGCTTCCACGGCCGACACCAGCTGAACAGGTGGGCCGACGGCCTGGAGAAGTGCATCGGGTGCGAACTGTGCGCCTGGGCCTGCCCGGCCGACGCCATCTACGTGGAGGCCGGTGACAACAGCGACGACGACAGGTACTCGCCCGGCGAGCGCTACGGCCGCATCTACCAGATCAACTACCTGCGCTGCATCCTGTGCGGGCTGTGCGTGGAGGCGTGCCCCACGCGCGCCCTCACGATGACCAACGAGTACGAGCTGGCCGACACCAGCAGGCAGAGCCTGATCTGGACGAAGGAGCAGCTGCTCGCCCCCCTCAAGGAGGGCATGGAGCAGCCGCCCCACCCGATGCGCCTCGGCGACACCGAGCAGGACTACTACGCCACCGGGCGCGGCCAGCACGGGACGCAGGGCGCCCCGGCGGAGAGCGCGGAGGGGGTCCGTTGAACCCGCTCTCCACGACCCACCACGGCGTCAACGTCCCGCTCGACGCGCCCGTGGACGCCCCGCTGTACCTCGCCGCGCCCATCACGGGCGGGGAGGCCACCGCGTTCTGGATCCTCGGCGCGGTCGTCCTCCTGGGCGCCCTCGGCGTGGTCTTCTCGCGCAAGGCCGTCCACTCGGCCATGTCCATGGCGCTGACCATGGTCGGCCTGGCCATCTTCTACGGCATCAACGCGGCGCCGTTCCTGATGGTCGTCCAGATCGTCGTCTACACCGGCGCCGTCCTCATGCTGTTCCTGTTCGTGCTGATGCTCATCGGCGTCAGCTCGGCCGACTCCCTCGTGGAGACGCTCAGCGGACAGCGGATCATGACCGCCGTCGTCGCGCTCGCCTTCGTGGGCGCCCTGGCCACCGGCATCACCCGCATCTCCGTGGGCGACCCGGTCGGGCTGGGCGCCGGGGCGGCGGCCGCCGGGGGCACCATCCCGTGGATCGCGGGCGAGCTGCTCCTGCGCTACGTGGTCGCCTTCGAGGCCACCGGCGCGCTGCTCATCACCGCCGTCCTCGGCGCCATGGTGCTCGCGCACACCGCCCGCACGAAGAAGCGGCGCACCCAGCGGGAGATCTCCGAGGACCGCATCCGCGGCGACCACCCGACCCCGCTGCCCGGACCGGGCACCTACGCCCGGCACAACGCGATCGACATGCCCGCGCTGCTGCCGGACGGCACGGTCTCCAAGCTCTCCCTCAACCCGGTGCTCACCGCCCGCGACCCCGAGTACCAGTCGCGGGTGCCCGCCGACGTCCGCACCGGCAGCCCCGCGCTGCCCGGCGGGGCCTCGGACCCGGCCTCCGCCAAGGAGGGCGAGCCCGTCTCCGACACCGGCGAGGGCCCCGGCGGCGACCCGGACGACGGCGCCGACGGGACCGGCGACACCGAGAACAGCAACGGCAACGGGCAGGAGGTCGAGTCCTCGTGGACCCGATGAACTACATCGTCCTCGCGGCGCTGCTGTTCACCATCGGCGCCGTCGGCGTACTCGTCCGGCGCAACGCGATCATCGTCTTCATGTGCGTGGAGCTCATGCTCAACGCCTGCAACCTGGCGTTCGTCGCGTTCGCCCGGATGCACGGGGACATCGAGGGCCAGGTCATCGCGTTCTTCGTGATGGTCGTCGCCGCCGCCGAGGTGGTGGTCGGCCTCGCGATCATCATGCAGATCTTCCGAACCCGCAGGTCCGCGTCGCTCGATGACGCGAACCTGCTCAAGCACTAGAAGGCGACGTGGCAGTGACATCTCACGCGTACCTCGCCGCCGAACCCGCGGTGGCGACCGCCGCCGACAGCGCGGTGCTGTCGAACGCCTGGCTGCTGATCGCCCTGCCGCTCGCGGGCGCGGCGATCCTGCTGCTCGGGGGGAGGCGAACCGACAAGTGGGGGCCCTGGCTGGCCACGGCCCTCCCGGTCGCCGCCTTCGCCTGGGCGCTCCTGGCCCTGTTCGACCTCCTGGGCCGGGGCGCCGACGCCCGCAGCGTCGCCGTCCCCGTCTACCAGTGGTTCGCCGTCGGCGACTTCTCCGCCGGGGTGGACCTCCTGGTCGACCCGCTCTCGATCAGCTTCGTCCTGCTGATCACCTTCGTCGGCTCCCTGATCCACATCTACTCCCTCGGCTACATGTCCGAGGACCCCGGCAAACGGCGGTTCTTCGCCTACCTCAACCTGTTCGTCGCCGCCATGCTCGTGCTGGTGCTCGCGGACAACTTCGTCCTGCTGTTCCTCGGCTGGGAGGGCGTCGGCCTCGCGTCCTACCTGCTCATCGGGTTCTGGCAGTACAAGCCGACCGCGGCCACCGCCGCCAAGAAGGCGTTCCTGATCAACCGGGTCGGCGACATCGGCCTGCTGGTCGCCATCATGATCATGTTCACGGCGCTGGGCGCGGTCAGCTTCAGCGACGTGTTCGCGGCCGTCCCCGGGGCCGGCGACGGCGTCCTGCTCGCCGTCGGGCTGCTGCTGCTCCTCGGCGCGTGCGGCAAGTCCGCGCAGCTCCCCCTCCAGGCCTGGCTCCTCGACGCCATGGAGGGCCCCACCCCGGTGTCCGCGCTCATCCACGCGGCCACCATGGTCACCGCGGGCGTGTACCTCATCGTGCGCGCCGGGCCGGTCTTCGAGGCCGCGCCCGTCGCCCAGACGGTCGTCACCGTCGTGGGCGCCGCGACCATGATCGCGGGCGGGATCATCGCCTCGGCCAAGGACGACATCAAGAAGTCCCTCGCCGGGTCCACGATGAGCCAGATCGGCATGATGGTCCTCGCCGCCGGGCTCGGCCCCGTCGGCTACGTGGCCGCCATCGCCCACCTGGTCACGCACGGCTTCTTCAAGGCCGGGCTGTTCCTCGGCGCCGGATCGGTCATGCACGCCATGAACGACGGCGTGGACATGCGCCGGTACGGGGCGCTCCGCAAGGCCATGCCGGTCACGTTCGCGACCTTCGGCCTCGGCTACCTCGCCATCATCGGGTTCCCGCTGCTGTCCGGCTGGTGGACCAAGGAGAGCATCATCTCCGCGGCCTTCGGCGTCGGCGGCACCCGGGGCCTGGTCCTCGGCACCGCCGTCATCGTCGGCGCCGCGCTCACCGCCTTCTACATGTCGCGGATGGTCTTCATGACCTTCTTCGGCGAGAAGCGCTGGGAGGAGGGCGTGCACCCGCACGAGTCGCCGGTCAGCATGACCGCTCCCATGGTGGTGCTGGCGATCGGCTCCGTCGCCCTGGGCGCGTTCATGACCCTCGGCGACCGGTTCGCGAACTTCCTGGCCCCGAGCATCGGGGCCCACCCGCACCACTTCGACGTGGCGCACGCGTTCACCGCCCCCTACGGGATCGCGGCCCTGGCCGTGATGGCGGGCGGTGTGGCCCTCGCCTGGGTGGTCTACCTGCGCAGGCCGGTGGCGAGGACCGCGCCCAAGGCCAACCTCGTCACCGCCTTCGCGCGTGAGGAGCTGTACGGAAACCAGATCAACGAAGGCCTGCTGATGCGGCCCGGACAGGTCCTGACCAAGGTCCTGCTCGTGGTCGAGGACAAGATCATCGACGGCGCGGTCAACGGGCTCGGCACGGGTGTGCGCGACTCCTCCCGCGGACTGGGCAGGGCGCAGACCGGCTTCGCCCGGACGTACGCGCTCACGATGCTCCTCGGCGCCGTCATCGTCGCCGCGACGCTGGCTGTGAGGTTCTAGACAATGATCCCCTGGCTCACTATCGCGATCGCGCTCCCCGTGATCGGCGCGGCCGTCATCTGGGCGCTGCCGCGCGTGAAGACGTCACAGGCCGCCGCCCCCGCGGAGGCCTCCGCGGGCGCCGCGGCCACGGCCGGGGCCGCTGCGGCCACGGCCACCAGGGCCCCGGCGGCCACCGCCGCGGGGGCCGCCGGGTCGCCCGCCGGGACCGCCAAGCGGGTCGCGCTCGGCTTCTCGGTGCTCACCCTCGTCGTCCTCGCCGCCATGGCGCTGAGGTTCGACACGTCCGCGGCGGGCGGCCTCCAGTTCGAGGAGGTCTACCCCTGGATCCCGCGCTTCGGCGTCCACTTCGCGCTCGGCGTCGACGGGATCGCGCTGACGCTGATCCTGATGTCGGCGGTCCTGGTGCCGCTCGTCATCCTCGCGGCCTGGAACGAGAACGAGGACAGGGAGGACGGCGGACGCGGCTACTTCGCGCTCATCCTGGTGCTCGAAGCCATGATGATCGGTGTCTTCGCGGCCACCGACGTGTTCCTGTTCTACGTGTTCTTCGAGGCCATGCTCATCCCGGTCTACTTCATGATCGGCCGGTACGGGCGAGGTGAGGACAGGGCCAAGGCGGCCGTCAAGTTCCTGCTGTACAGCCTCGCCGGCGGGCTGATCATGCTGGTCGCGGTGATCGGCGTGTACGTCATCGGCGGGACCTTCCTGTGGACCGACCTCGTGGGCGAGGGCAGCGCCCTCGCGGCGGTCGACCCGGGCACCGCGCGGTGGCTCTTCCTCGGCTTCTTCATCGCCTTCGCCATCAAGGCGCCGATGTGGCCCGTGCACACCTGGCTGCCCTCGGCGGCGGGGGCCTCGCGCCCCGGCACCGCCGTGCTGCTCGTCGGCGTGCTCGACAAGGTCGGCACCTACGGCATGCTCCGCTACTGCCTGGAGCTGTTCCCGTCCGCGGTCTCGTGGTTCGTGTGGCCGGTGGTCGCACTGAGCCTGGTGAGCATCGTCTACGGCGCGATCCTCGCCATCGGGCAGAGCGACATGATGCGCCTGGTGGCGTACACGTCCGTGTCCCACTTCGGGTTCATCACCCTGGGCATCTTCGCCCTGACGCCGCAGGCGCAGGCCGGAGCCGCCCTCTACATGGTCAACCACGGGTTCGCGACCGGCGCGCTGTTCCTCGTCGTGGGCTTCCTCGTCGCGCGGCGCGGCTCGTCGCTCATCGAGGACTACGGCGGCGTCCAGAAGGTCGCGCCCAAGCTCGCCGGGGTGTTCCTGGTCGCCGGCCTCGCGGGCCTGGCGCTGCCCGGCCTCGCCCCGTTCGTCAGCGAGTTCCTCGTGTTCGTCGGGGTGTACGCGTTCCACCCCGCCCCCGCGGTCATCGCCGCGTCCGGCGTCGTCCTGGCCGCGCTCTACATCCTGTGGATGTACCAGCGCACCATGACCGGCGAGACCCCGGCCCGGCTGTCCGGACTGCGGGACCTGTCCGGGCGCGAGATGTGGGCGGTCGCCCCGCTGCTCGCGCTCATCATCGCGTTCGGCCTCTACCCCCAGCCCCTGCTCAACGTGATCAACCCCGCCGTCGAGCGCACCGTGGAGGTCGGGACCGCCGACACCGCGGGCGCCGGGGCGGACGGGGCCTCTGAGGAAGGAGGCGAGGAGTGATCCCCCACATGGACCTCCCCGTCGTCACCGAGGGACCGCCGGAGATCAACTGGTGGCTGCTCGCCCCGCTGCTCACGCTGTTCGCGGCGGGCGTCCTGGGCGTGCTGTTCGAGGCGTTCGTGCCGGCCAGGCGCAGGCGCCGCCTCCAGATCGGGCTGGCGGCGCTCGCGCTGCTGGCCGCGTTCGTGCTGCTCGTGCTCCAGATCGGCACCCTCCCCGAGGGCCAGGCCGGGGTGACCGTCGCCGCCGGCGTGCTCGCCGTGGACCGGACGGTGATCTTCTTCCAGGGCACCATCACCGTGCTCGCGCTGATCAGCCTGCTGCTCATCGCCGAGAACCGGGACGGCCGGGACGCGTTCGCCGCCCAGGCCGCCACCGTCCCCGGCAGCGAGGAGGAGCGCGCGCACATCCTGGCGGGCTCCCAGCACACCGAGGTGTACCCGCTGGTCATGTTCGCCGTGCTGGGGATGCTGATGTTCCCCGCCTCGAACGACTTCCTGACGATGTTCATCGCCCTGGAGGTCATGAGCCTCCCGCTGTACCTGCTGTGCGGGCTCGCGAGGCGGCGGCGCCTGTTCTCCCAGGAGGCCGCGGTCAAGTACTTCCTGCTCGGCGCGTTCTCGTCGGCGTTCTTCCTGTTCGGCATCGCCCTCGTCTACGGGTACGCCGGATCGGTGAACTTCGGCACGATCAGGGCGGCCGTGGAGGCCGGCGGGGCCGAGATCTTCCAGGGCGAGGGGGGCGACGGCGAACCGCTCCTGCTGATGGGCATCGGTCTCGTCGCCATCGGACTGCTGTTCAAGGTCGGCGCCGTCCCCTTCCACAACTGGAAGCCCGACGTCTACCAGGGCGCCCCGACCCCCATCACCGCGCTGATGGCCTCCTGCACGCTGGTCGCCGCGTTCGGCGCCCTGCTGCGGGTGTTCTTCGTGCCGTTCGGCACCTCGGCGGCCAGCTGGGAGCCGATGCTGTGGGCGGTCGCGGTGCTGACGATGGTGGCCGCCGCGGTCATCGCCGTCACCCAGCGGGACATCAAGCGCCTGCTGGCGTACTCGTCGGTCGTGCACGCCGGGTTCATCCTGACGGCGGTCGTGGCCAACAGCACCGACGGGCTCGCGGGCGCCATGTTCTACCTGGCGGCCTACGGGTTCACGACCCTGGGCGCGTTCGCGGTGGTGACCCTGGTGCGCACCAAGGACGGCGGGCAGGAGCTCGGCGACCTGGAGCGGTGGGCCGGGCTCGGACGCCGCTCCCCGGCGCTCGCCGGTGCGCTCGCCCTGTTCCTGCTGGCCTTCGCCGGTATCCCGCTGACCAGCGGTTTCATCGGCAAGTTCGCGGTGTTCGAGGCGGCGGTCGCGGCCGGGGCCACGCCCCTGGTGGTCGTGGGCGTGCTCAGCAGCGCGGTGACCGCGTTCTTCTACGTGCGGATCATCGTTGTGATGTTCTTCCGGGATCCGGAGGGCGACGGCCCGACCGTGGTGCGCGCGGGCGCGGCCACCGGCGGGGTCATCACGATCGGGGTGGCGGCCACGCTGCTCCTCGGCCTGTACCCCGGTCCGGTGCTGGACCACCTGCTGCCGTCCTCCGAGACGGGCCCGGAACCGGTCGCCGTCATGGTGGACCAGGCCTCCACGGACACCGACGGGTGAACACCGCTGGTCAGAGATCCGGATCGCCCGTGAAACCCGGGTGATCCGGATCCGGCCGCCGTGTACCCGGGTGTGGCTTTGGCTGAGCATTCCGGGTCGGATACCGTGGCAAGTCGGATCATGTTCATGTGCTGAGCACGCGGCGGCCCCCGGGCCTCCTTCCGAGGGTCTCCCCGAGAGGCCGCCGACGTGCCCGTTCAACAGGTGGAGCTTTACGGTGAGCGGTGCTGTCCCGAGCGGGTTTCTCGCTCTGCCGAGAGTCGACCCGACCCTCGCCCGGGAGGTCCAGGACAACCTCGAGAAGGTCGAGGACCTGCTCCGGGACTCTGTGGCCTCCAGTGACCCCCTGCTGTCCGAGGCGGCGTCCCACCTGCTCGCCGCGGGCGGCAAGCGGTTCCGGGCCACCCTCGTGCTCCTCGCGGCCCACTTCGGCGACCCCACGGTCCCCGACCTCATCCCCGCCGCGTCCGTCGTGGAGCTGACCCACGTGGCCACCCTCTACCACGACGACGTCATGGACGAGGCGGAGATGCGCCGGGGCGAGCCCAGCGCCAACCAGCGCTGGGGCAACAGCATCGCCATCCTCACCGGCGACTACGTGTTCGCCAAGGCCTCCGAGATGCTCGCCGACCTGGGCACCGAGGCCGTCCGGCTCCAGGCGGTCACCTTCGGCCGCCTCGTCCAGGGCCAGATCCTGGAGACCTCCGGACCCAGCGAGGGCACCGACCCCCTGGACCACTACCTGCGGGTCATCAGCGACAAGACCGCCTCGCTCATCGCCTCCTCGGCGGAGTTCGGCGGCATGTTCGGCAAGGTCGACCCGGAGACCATCGGGACCCTCACCCGGGCGTGCGACGCGCTCGGCATGGCCTTCCAGCTCTCCGACGACATCCTGGACGTCGCCAGCGAGAGCACCGACTCCGGCAAGACGCCGGGCACGGACCTGCGCGAGGGCGTGCTCACACTGCCGATGTTCTACGCGCTGCGCTCGCAGGACCCCGCCGACGCGCGGCTCCGGTCGCTCCTCGGCCGCCCGCTGGGCGACGAGGAGGCCGAGGAGGCGCTCAAGCTGCTGCGCGTCCACCCGGCCATGGCGGAGGCGGAGGCCACCCTGAGGGGCTGGGCCGACAAGTCCCGCGGAGAGCTGGCCACGCTCCCGGAGGGACCGGCCAGGAACGCCTTCGAGGCGCTCTGCGACTACGTGGTCGAGCGCTCCGGCTGACACCGGGACGCCGGGCGGCCGCCCCCCCCGTGACCCCGGCCCCATCGGAGGCCGGACGCGGCGCGGCGCCGCCCCGGGAGGGGACGGCGCCGGCGGTCGAGCGGTCCGGTCGGGCGGCGCGGTGGCCCGAGGGGTTCCCAGACCCGCCCCTCTCGGCAACGTCCCCCGTACCCGCGGCCCGCAGGGCGTCGAGCCCGTCCGCAGGTCCTGGTCCGTCGGGGCAGGTCCCCCTCGGGTCGCACCGGTCACCGTCCCGGACGGCCCGCTAGCTGATGACGGGAAGCGCCTCGGAGCCCGGCAGCTGGGTGAAGGTCGGGTGCTGGACCATGTTCGCGGGGACCTCCTGCTCCTTGGTCCCCCCGTCGATCGACACGATGTCGCTGGTGTCGATGTCGTTCAGCAGGTCGGTGCCCCGGCCCAGGCTCGCCACGAGCTCCTCCGCGGTCTCCGTGTTCGCGCCCTCCACCAGGGTGGGCAGGCCCGTGTCGGCGGCGGCCTGCGGAAGGGCCTCGGCGGCCTGCGGCAGCGCCTCGTCCACCGGGGCGATGCCGGTGCCCGTGATGCGGGGCACGCCGGCGTCGGCCAGCGGGCCGCCCAGCCCCAGGACGGTCGTGCCCTCGGGGGCGGAGAACACGGTGTCGGTCAGGCCGGCCAGGGGCTCCACGGGGGCGCTCTGCCGGACGGTGCCCCGGCCCAGCGGGGCCACGACCTCGTCCAGGACGATGCTCCCGTTCCCGGTCAGGGCGGTCAGGTCCGAGGGGTCGGGCAGCTCGGCGGCCTGCGGCAGCGTGGTGAGTTCGCGCGTGCCCGGCAGCTCGATCCGGTCGCGCAGGGCGTAGGTGGCCTCCACGGTGTGCGGCACCACCTCGACGAGGGTCGCCTCGGCCTCGGACCCGACGCCCCGCGCGGTGTCCTCCAGCACCCCCCCGGCCGCCACGGCGCGCTCCTCCACGACGGCGCCCGCGGTGTGGCCGACGGTGTCGTGGGGGTTCCCGTCCAGCCCCGTGGCGTCCTGGGCGCCGGACACGGTGTCGGCCAGGGCGGGGACGGGGTTGGGGACGGTCCCGACCGGGGTGGCGACGTCCGTGCCCCGGGGCAGCGGCGCGGAGAGGTCGGGGGCGGGCCGGTCCGGGTTGTGCGCGCTGTCCTGGAGCTCGGACAGGGCGGTGCCCGCGATGGGGCCGACCCCTCCGGGGGCCAGGCTGTTCACGGTGGGGGCGACGCCCTCCACCAGGGCCCGCTCGACGAGCGGCGTGATCTCGCGGACGGGGGAGTCGAGTCCCTCGGCGCCCGCGATCCCGGCGCCGAGGGCGACGAAGCCCGCGGTGCCCGCGGCGAGCAGGACGGCCCTGGCTGAGATTCGCTTGGCCTGCGTCATGGAATTCCTTCCGGAAGCTGTGGTCGGTGCATTCGTGGAAGCCGTGCGCCCGGGGCGCCGACGACCTGGGCCGGAGGTGGACCACCGGCTGACATGAATCACGTGAACGGCGGCACGGGACTCAGGTCAGCTCCCAGGAGGTGCGGCGGGGACGCCGCGCTGGGAACGGTCCGCGCGCGGGAAAGGGACACCGCGCGGTGGGACCGCCCTAGTCGGGGGAGACGGTGGGGTCGTCGCTGGGACCGCTCGGCACGGGGTGCAGCGAGCGGGAGGCCAGGAGCACGGCGGAGGCCGCGGGAGCGGTGACGGGCGGGGCCGTCAGGTAGCCGGCGACCGCGGGGGCGGCGCCGCCCGCGGGCGCGGCGGAGCCGGTGGCCAGCTGGGCGGAGGGCGCCGTCGCGGAGGAGGCGCCGGTGTCGCCGGGCTCCCCGTCCGCCTCGGCGGAGGGGACCTCGACGGCGGGTGCGGCGGACGGTGCGAAGGCGTACACGGGCCCGTGCCCGCCGGGGGTCCCGGCGGAGGCGGACGGGGCGTCATGGCGCCCGTTCCGCCCACGGGCGCGGTCGGCGGATTCCGGCTCCCCCTCGCGGGCCCGGGCCCCACCCGGGGCCGGGGCCTCCTGGACGCCGGACACGGCGTCGACGGCGGGGGAGAGGAGGTTCTGGGCGGTGTCCCGACGGGTCCGGTCGAGGTCCCCGACCACCCGGCGGGCCCCTTCGCGGAGCTCGTCCACCGGCCAGCCGGGGTCGTCCAGGAGCCCGGCCGCGTCGTCCCCGTCCTGGCGGCCCAGGCCCTGGTGGACGGTGCCGAGGGTCCGGGAGACCGGTTCGGCGACCCGCTCCGGGACGACCTCGTCGAGGGAGCCGGGGCGGTCGAGCCCGAGCGCGCCGGCGTTCCCCAGCGCGTCCGCGCCGGTGCCGCCGAGGGCGGCGCCGGTCCCGGTGAGCGCGCCCGTCCCGGTCCGCGCGAGGGCCCCGGTCCCGTCGAGGGCGCCGCCGAGGGCGTCCGCGTGGACGGGTGAGGCCCCGAAGAGCCACAGGGTGGTGAGGAACGCCCCCACGAGGAACGGCAGGCCGAGCAGGGAGGGGCTCATGGAGCACGCGGCCGAGGCGACGCGCATGGCGCGGGCCGTTTGGCTGGTGCGGGGCATGAGGGACCCTCCGGGACGTGCTGCCTGGTCGGAACCGGTACGGTGACCGGTTCGCGACCTGACGTTAGCACAGTGTCACGCAGGGTAGTTTGTGTTCTCCGAAACGGGGAAATCCGTCCGGGTCACTCCTCGTTGTCCGGTCGGGCGTGCTTCTCGGGCTCCCTCTCCCGTTCGGCCTCCTGTGCCATGAGGTCCAGCCTGGCCCTGGTCCGTGCACGGGAGCGTGAGCGGACGCCGCTCAGCTGGTCGAGGGCGAACACGCACAGCGCCGACCAGACCAGGGCGAAGCCGATCCAGCGGGCGAGCGGCATCTCCTCGCCCTGGACGAGCCAGCCGATGAAGAACATCATGGTCGGGGCGATGTACTGGAGCATGCCGATGATGCTCAGGGGCACCTGGCGGGCGGCCACGCCGAAGAGCAGCAGGGGCAGGGCGGTCACGAACCCGCCGCCGACCAGCAGCGCCGTGTGGGCGGGCGACACCGAGAACGCGGTCCCGGCCCCCGTGGCCTCCAGGTAGACCACGAAGCCCAGCGCCGGCAGGAACATCACCAGCGTCTCGACGGTCAGGCTCTGCATCCCGTCGAGGTCGACGTACTTCTTGACCGCGCCGTACGCGGCGAACGAGGAGGCCATGAGCAGCGCGAGCCACGGCGTCACGCCGTAGCCGACCGTCATCACGGCCACGGCGAGGACGCCCAGGCCGACCGCCACCCACTGGGCCGTGCGCAGCCGCTCGGAGAACAGCAGCACCCCCAGGCACACCGACATCAGGGGGTTGATGAAGTACGCCAGGGAGGCCTGGAGGGTCTGCTCCACGGAGACGGAGTAGATGAATCCCCACCAGTTGAGGGAGATCAGGACGGCCGCGGCGGCGACGGGCAGGAGGCGCCGGGGGCTGCGGAGCACGGCGGGGAGCCAGGACCAGCCCCGGCGGGCGAACAGGAGGATGACGCACATCGCCAGCAGGGCCCACACCATGCGGTGGGCGAGGATCTCGCTGGGTTCGGAGGCGGAGAGGAACGGCCAGTACAGGGCCGCGAAGCCCCACAGGAGGAAGGCGCTTGCCCCGAGGGCGACGCCGCGGTTGGATTCCGGCACGTACGCAATGGTAGGACGAATCCTCGGGCGTGTCTGCCTCATATCGGGCGATACCCGGACTCGTGAGACGGGTCATGCTCCCAGTGGTCGGGGTGGTCGGGGTGGTCGGGGTGGTCGGGGTGGTCGGGGTGGTCGGGGGGCGCCATCGACCGCCCGCCCGGGCAGACCTTCGACGCCGGGCCGCGGGCGGGGAGGGGAGGGGAGCGCGCCCGCGCGGGGCCGGTCGCAGGGAAGTCCTCCGCGCCGCCGGAAGGGGCCCGCCCCGGTCGCGGCGGGGTCGTCCACAGGCGGGAACGGGGCCGTGCGCCGCGCCCGCGCCGCGGATAGCCTGGGGTCATGTTCGGGAGAAAAGCGACCATGGTCGACCCAGCGCGTGCCCTGCCCGGCCGGGACACCCCGATGCCGGTGCACGCGGTGCACACCGTGCTCGGCACGCCACTCACCCCGCCCTACCCCGAGGGGAGCGAGATCGCCGACGTGGCGATGGGCTGCTTCTGGGGGGCCGAGCGGATCTTCTGGCGCCTCGGCGCCGAGCGCGGCATCGTCACCACCGCGGTCGGCTACGCGGGCGGCTACACGCCCAACCCCACCTACGAGGAGGTCTGCTCCGGCCTGACCGGGCACACCGAGGTCGTGCGGGTGGTGTTCGACCCCAGTCGGATCACCTACCCGGAGGTCCTCAAGGCCTTCTGGGAGGGCCACGACCCGACCCAGGGGCTGCGCCAGGGCAACGACGTCGGCAGCCAGTACCGCTCGGCGATCTACTACCACGACGAGGCCCAGAAGGCCGTCGCCGAGGCCACGCGCGACGCCTTCCAGCCGGTGCTGACCGCCGCCGGGTACGGCCCGATCACCACCGAGATCGCGCCGCTCAAGGCCTTCTACTTCGCCGAGGAGTACCACCAGCAGTACCTGTCCGACGCCAAGAACCCCAACGGGTACTGCGGCATCGGCGGTACGGGCACCAGCTGCCCCATCGGCGTCGTGGGCTAGCCGCCCGGACGGGCCCGGCCGCAGGAGCGCGGCCGACCGCGCCGGAGGGATCGGGGCCCGGCCGTCGTGTGACGACGGCCGGGCCCCTGTGCCCGCCTCGGCCCGCGACCGGGCAGGGTCCCGGTGTGCCGGAGCGCCGTCCGACAGCCGCCGGACCCCTGTGTCCGCCTCTCCGCGGTGTGGAGTACGCCCCTGCCCACGCCCCGGGGCAACTTGCCGGAACAGCAATTTTCAGTGCCATAAGTGGAGATCCTGTCGAGACTGGGCGCACCTCGACAGAAAGAGCCCCCGTGAGCACCGACCAAGCGACCACGTCCGGGGACGGCGTCCGCGCCCCCGGACCGACAACCACCCCGCGGCCGTTCCCGCGCAGCCTCCTCCGATCCGCGCGGGCGACGGTGGCCCTCCTGGCCGCCCTCCTGCTCATGGTCGGCGCCGCGGCCTGCGCCACGCCGGCCCCCGAGGAGGAGGTTCCCCCCTACGCGGCCGCCACCCGGGGCGACCCCGAGTTCGAGGGAACGTTCCGGCACGAGTTCGCCGACGTCGACGGGGTCCGCATGCACTACGTGACCGGCGGCAGCGGCACGCCGTTGGTGCTGATCCACGGCTGGCCGCAGACCTGGTACGGCTGGTGGTCGATCATGCCGGAACTCGCCGAGCACCACACCGTCTACGCCGTCGACCTCCCCGGACTGGGCGACAGCGCCGGTTCGCCGACCGGTTACGACAAAGCCACTCTGGCCGGGTACGTACACACCCTGATCGCCGACGAGCTCGGGGTGGTCGACGCCGGCGTCGTCGGGCACGACCTCGGAGCCGCGGTGGCCTTCCAGTACGCCGCCCGGTTCCCCGAGGACACCGAACGCCTCGGCTACCTCGACCTGCCGCTCCCCGGGCCCGGGATCGACGCGTCCGCCTACCGCTCGATGAGCTGGCACATCGCCTTCCACTCCCAGCCCGAGATCCCCGAGACGGTGGTCGGCGACGACGTCCGCGACTACCTGGCGCTGTTCTACCCCCAGGTCTCCTTCAACGGGACGGCGTTCGGGGGCACCTCGGACCGGTCCCCGTTCACCGAGGCCGAGATCGACGAGTACGCGCGGACCTACGCCAGGCCCGAGGCCCTCACCGGCGGTTTCGACCTCTACCGCACCCTCGACGAGGACGTCCGCGACACCGTGGAAGCGGAACCGGTCGACGTCCCGGTCCTGGTCATGACCGCCCAGGGGCAGCTCGACCCGGTCCGGGCCACCGTGGACACGCGCATGACCGACATCGTGCGCGCGGTGGAGGTGCCGGGCGCGGGGCACTGGCTCGTCGAGGAGAACCCCGAGTTCGTCACCGCGGAGCTGCTTCGCTTCCTCGACGGGTGACCCGGCCCCGGGGGCGGCGTTCCGGCACGTCGCCCGGGCGGCCGCCCCGGTGCGGCCGCCCGGGGCCCCGCCCGCCCCGGAGGGCGCGCGGGGCCCTTGGTACCCTTCCGGGGCCAGTCGTACCACCTAGGTGGTCAGGGAATCCGGTGCGAATCCGGAGCTGACGCGCAGCGGTGTGGGGGACGGGCGGGGTACACGAGCCACTGGGGCACGCGCGCGGACGGAAGCGCCCGCGCGCACCGCCCTGGGAAGGCACCCCGTCCGGAGGAACCCGAGTCCGAAGACCTGCTGGCCCCTCCGCGTCGAGTGCGCGGAGGCGCATCCATGCCAGGCTCCGCGTTCGAGTCCCGACACCTGAGGCATACCCATGTCGCGCCACGCCCTCCTGTCCTCCGCCCTCCCCTCCCTCGCCCTCCTGCTCGCCCCCGTCCTCGCCCTCACCGCCTGCGGCCCGCAGGACGACCGGGGCGGCGACGGCACCGAAGCGGCCGCCGGGTCCGGCTACCCCCGCACCGTCGACAACTGCGGCCACGAGGTCACCCTCGACGCGCCCCCGCAGCGGGCGGTCTCCCTCAACCAGGGCACCACCGAGATCCTCCTCTCCCTGGGCCTGGAGGACCAGGTGGTCGGCACCGCCACCTGGACCGACCCGATCATGGAGGGATTGGAGGAGGCCAACGGGGACATCCCGCGGCTGGCCGAGAACAACCCCTCCTTCGAGCGGGTCCTGGAGGCCGAGCCCGACCTCGTGACCGCGTCCTTCGTCTCCACACTCGGCGCCGGCGGGGTCGCCACCCGCGAACAGTTCGAGGAGCTGGGCGTGCCCTCGTACGTCTCCCCGACCGACTGCGCCGCGGGCAAGGACAACGAGGGCGGCGGGGACGGCTCCCGGAGCGAGCCGCTCACCCTGGACGCCGTCTACGGCGAGATCCACGACCTGGCCGAGATCTTCGGCGTGGAGGAACGCGGGGAGGAGCTCGTCGGGGAGCTCCGGGACCGGGTGGACGCCGCGACCGAGGACCTGGAGGTCGAGGACGTCTCCCTCATGTACTGGTTCGCCAACGCGCAGTCGCCCTACCTCGCGGGCTGCTGCGGCGCCCCCGGCGCCATCACCGGGGCCGTCGGCGCGAAGAACGCCTTCGACGACACCCACAGCGAATGGCCCCAGATCAACTGGGAGACCGTCGCGGACCGCGACCCCGACGTCATCGTGCTCGGCGACCTGACCCGCGACTCCCAGACCGCGGAGAGCGCGGCGGCCAAGATCGAGTTCCTGGAGGACAACCCGGCCACCCGCAACCTCACCGCCGTGCGGGAGGAGCGGTACGTCCTGCTCAGCGGCCAGGCGATGAACCCCTCGATCCGCACGGTCGAGGGCATCGAACTGGTCGCCGACGGCCTGCGCGAGCTCGGGTACGCCCGTTGAGCGGTGCGCGCCCGGCGCTGCTCGTCACCTCCGGCCTGCTGCTCCTCGGCCTGTCGGTCTCGGTCGCCGTCACCATCGGGCCCGCCGACCTCACCCCCGCCGAGGTCTGGAGGTCGGCCGCCGCCCGGTTCGGGTGGGGCGAAAGCCCCCTGACGCGGTTGCGCGAGGGCATCGTGTGGAACCTGCGCATGCCCCGCACCCTGCTCGCCGCGGTCTGCGGGGCCGGCCTGGCCGTGTGCGGCGCGGTCATGCAGTCCCTGCTCCGCAACCCGCTGGCGGACCCCTTCGTGCTCGGGGTCTCCTCCGGCGCCTCCACCGGGGCGGTCCTCGTGACCGTGCTCGGCTGGGGCGCCGGAGCGGTCTCGCTCCCGGCGGGGGCCTTCGCGGGCGCCCTGCTCTCCTTCGGCATGGTGATGCTGCTCAGCCACAGCCTCGGCGGGAGCATGGACCGCGTCGTGCTGTCCGGGGTCGCGGCCATGCAGCTGTTCTCCGCGCTGACCTCGTTCATCGTGCTGACCTCGGCGGACGCCGACACCACGCGCGCGGTGCTGTTCTGGCTGCTGGGCTCCCTCGGCGGCGCCGGATGGACCGACGTGCTCCTGTGCGCCGCGGTGCTGTGCCTCGTGCTCGCCGTCTGCCTCGCCCACACCACCACCCTGGACGCCTTCGCCTTCGGCGAGGAGGCCGCGGCGAACCTGGGCGTCCGGGTGGGGCGGGCCCGCGTGCTGCTGCTGAGCGCCACCGCGCTGCTCACGGCGGTGCTGGTCAGCTCCACGGGCGCGATCGGGTTCGTGGGCCTGGTCCTGCCGCACGCCGCACGGGCCCTCACCGGCTCCTCCCACGCCCGACTGCTGCCGGTCACCGCGCTGGCGGGGGCGGTCTTCCTGGTGTGGGTGGACACGGTCGCCCGGACCGCGCTGGACCCGCAGGAGATCCCGGTGGGGGTGGTCACCTCCCTCATCGGGGTGCCCGCCTTCGTCGCCGTGCTGTACCGAGTGAGGAGGAAGACGTGAACCACCCGGTCCGGGCCCCGGGGGAGGGGCTGCGCGCCGACCGGGTCAGCCTCGGGATCGGCGGCCGTCTCGTGCTCGACGGCGTCACCCTCGCCACCCGCCCCGGTGAGACCGTCGGCCTGCTGGGACCCAACGGGTCGGGCAAGTCCACCCTGCTGCGGCTGCTCGCCGGGGTGCTCGCCCCCTCCGCCGGGGCGGTCACCCTGGACGGCCGGCCGCTGGACCGGGTCGGCCGCCGGGCCGTGGCACGGCGGGTGGCCACCGTCCAGCAGCAGGCGCACACCCAGACCGAGCTGACGGTCCGCGAGGTGGTGGCCCTGGGACGCATCCCGCACCGCCGGTCCTGGACGCCCATGACCCCGGCCGACCTGGAGGCCGTGGCGCGGGCGCTGGAGCGCACCGGACTGGCGGACCGGGCCGACCAGTCCTGGCACACCCTGTCCGGCGGCGAACGCCAGCGCGCCCAGATCGCCCGGGCCCTGGCCCAGGAACCCGGTGAGCTCCTGCTCGACGAACCCACCAACCACCTCGACATCCAGTACCAGCTCGACCTGATGGAGCTGGTCACGGGCCTGCCGGTGACCACCGTGATCGCCCTGCACGACCTCAACCTGGCGGCGATGTACTGCGACCGCCTGGTCGTGCTCCGGGAGGGCCGGGCGGTCGCCGGGGGCACGCCCTCCGAGGTCCTGACCTCCGAACTCATCGGAGAGGTGTACGGGGTCCCGGCCGAGGTCACCCCGGGGGCCGACGGCCCGGTGGTCCGCTTCCTGCGCCGGGGCGCCGTCCCCCCGGGGCGGGCCGACCGCTCCTGACGTCCCCGCCGGGACCGGAGGAGGGGCTCCCGGCTACAGTGTGAATCCTTTGCCCGCGGTACAGGAACCCGGTGAGATTCCGGGGCGGTTCCGCCACTGTGACACCCCGACGAGGGGTGCAGCCAGACACTGGCCCGGGCAGTCCGACCGCCGACGGGGCGAGAACCCCGAGGGAGGAGCCCGGCCATGACGGTCCGGATCGCTCTGCTGTCCACGTCCGACACCGACCTGCTGTCCGCGCGGGCCAGCGGCGCCGCCTACCTGTGGGCCAACCCGTCCCGCGCCTCCGACGCCGAACTCACCGCCGCTGTCGGGCGCGCCGACCTCGTGGTGGTGCGCCTGCTGGGCTCCTCGCACGACCTGTGGCCCGGTCTGGCCGCCGTCCGCGAGCGGGGCACGCCCCTGGTGGTCCTCAGCGGCGAGCAGCAGCCCAGCGCCGAGCTCATGGAGCACTCCACCGTGCCCATCGGGGTGGCGACCGAGGCCCACCGCTACCTGGCCGAGGGCGGTCCGGCCAACCTCGGCCGCCTGCACGCCTTCCTGTCGGACACCGTGCTGCTGACCGGGGAGGGGTTCGAGCCCCCGTCGGCGCTCCCGCCGTGGGGCTTCGCCGAGCGCGAGCGGCCGGACGGCCAGGGACTCCCCGAGGTGGGCATCCTCTACTACCGGGCCCACGAGGCGGGCGGCAACACGGCGTTCGCGCACGCCCTGGCCGACGCCGTCGACGCGACCGGCCGGGCCGTGGGCGTCCCCGTCTTCGCCGGGTCGCTGCGCTCGGCCCCCGACGACCTCTACGAGGCGCTCGGCGGCTTCGACGCCCTGGTGGTCACGGTCCTCGCGGCGGGCGGCAGCGTGCCCGCGTCCGCGAGCGCGGGCGGCGACGACGAGGCCTGGGACGTGGAGCGCATGGCCGCCCTGGACGTCCCCGTCCTCCAGGGCCTGTGCCTGACCAGCTCACGCGCGGACTGGGAGGGTTCCGACGACGGGGTCACCCCGCTCGACTCGGCCACCCAGATCGCCATCCCCGAGTTCGACGGCCGCATCATCACGGTGCCGTTCTCCTTCAAGGAGATCGACAGCGACGGGCTGCCCCGCTACGTCGCCGACCCCGAGCGCTGCACGCGGCTGGCCGGGACCGCCGTCGCCCACGCCCGGCTCCGGCACGTGCCGCCCGCCGAGAAGCGGATCGCCGTGGTCCTGTCCGCCTATCCCACCAAGCACGCGCGCATCGGCAACGCCGTCGGGCTCGACACCCCCCGCTCCCTGGTGCGCCTGCTGCGCCGCCTGCGCCGGGAGGGCTACGACCTGGGCGCGCCCGACGCCCTTCCCGGCCTGGACCTGCCCGACGAGACCGAGGCGGGCGACGCCCTGATCCACGCCCTGATCGCGGCGGGCGGCCAGGACGAGGACTGGCTGACCTCCGTCCAGCTCACCGAGGCCCACGTGCGCATCACCCCCGAGCAGTACGCCGCCTGGACCCGGGACCTGGACCCGGCGCTGAAGGAGGCGATGACCGAGGCGTGGGGCGCCGCACCCGGCAAGCTGTACGTGAACGAACAGGGCGAACTCGTGCTGGCCGCCCTCCGGGCGGGCAACGTCGTCGTGCTGGTCCAGCCCCCGCGCGGTTTCGGCGAGAACCCGATCGCGATCTACCACGACCCCGACCTGGCCCCCAGCCACCACTACCTGGCGGCCTACCGCTGGCTGGAGCACGGGTTCGGCGCGCACGCCGTCGTGCACCTGGGCAAGCACGGCTCCCTGGAGTGGCTGCCCGGGAAGAACGCCGCGCTCTCCGCCGGCTGCGCCACCGACGCGGCCCTGGGCGACCTCCCGCTGGTCTACCCGTTCCTGGTCAACGACCCGGGGGAGGGGGCCCAGGCCAAGCGCCGGGCCCACGCCACGGTCGTCGACCACCTCATCCCCCCGATGGCCCGGGCGGAGAGCTACGGCGACATCGCGCGCCTGGAACAGCTCCTCGACGAGCACGCCAACATCGCGGCGATGGACCCGGCCAAGCTGCCCGCGGTCCGCGGCGAGATCTGGGCCCTGATGCGCGCCGCCGAGATGCACCGCGACCTCGGTCTGGACGAGCGGCCCGGCGACGAGGAGTTCGACGACTTCCTGCTGCACGTCGACGGCTGGCTGTGCGAGATCAAGGACACCCAGATCCGCGACGGCCTGCACGTGCTGGGGGCGGCGCCGGAGGGCACGGCCCGGGTGAACCTGGTCCTGTCCGTGCTCCGCGCCGCCCAGGTCTGGGGAGGCGTGGGCGGCGCGGTGCCCGGCCTGCGGGCCGCCCTCGGCCTCAAGGAGGACGCGCCCACCCAGGAGGTCGACGCGGTGGAGGCGCTGGCCCGGGGCCTGGTCGAGCGCATGGAGGCCGCCGGGTGGGACCCGGCCGCCGCCGCGAGCGCGCACGACGACCCCGGGGTGCGCCGCGTGCTGGAGTTCGCCGCCGAGCAGGTGGTGCCCCGGCTGGCCCGCACCACCGACGAGGTCGACCACGTCCTGCACGCCCTGAACGGCGGTTTCGTCCCGGCGGGCCCGTCCGGCTCCCCGCTGCGCGGACTGGTCAACGTGCTGCCGACCGGCCGCAACTTCTACACGGTCGACCCGCGCGCGGTCCCCTCCCGGCTCGCCTGGCAGACCGGCCAGGCCATGGCGGAGTCCCTGCTGCGCCGCCACCTGGACGAGACCGGGGCCTACCCGGAGTCGGTCGGCCTGTCGGTGTGGGGCACCTCCGCGATGCGCACCTCCGGCGACGACATCGCCGAGGTCCTGGCCCTGCTCGGGGTCCGGCCCGAGTGGGACGAGGCCTCCCGGCGGGTCGGCCGGCTCCACGTGGTGCCGCTGGAGGAGCTGGGGCGTCCGCGCATCGACGTCACGGTGCGCATCTCCGGCTTCTTCCGCGACGCCTTCCCGCACGTGGTCGCCATGCTGGACGACGCGGTCGGCCTCGTCGCCGGGCTCGACGAGCCGGACGAACAGAACTACGTGCGCGCCCACACCAACGCCGACCTGGCCGAGCACGGCGACCGGCGCCGCGCCACCACCCGGATCTTCGGCTCCGCCCCCGGCTCCTACGGCGCGGGCATCCTCCAGGTCGTGGAGTCCGGCAACTGGCGCGACGACCGCGACCTCGCCGAGGTCTACACGGCCTGGGGCGGTTTCGCGTACGGCCGCGACCTCGCCGGCGTGCCCGCGGCCGACGACATGCGGACCAACTACCGCCGGATCAAGGTCGCCGCGAAGAACATCGACAGCGCCGAGCACGACATCGCCGACTCCGACGACTACTTCCAGTACCACGGCGGCATGATCGCCACCGTGCGCGCCCTCAGCGGGGCCGACCCCAAGGCCTACGTCGGCGACTCCACCTCGCCCGACGCGGTGCGCACACGCCCCCTGGCGGACGAGACCGCCCGCGTGTTCCGGGCCCGGGTGGTCAACCCCCGCTGGATCGCGGCCATGCGGCGGCACGGCTACAAGGGCGCCTTCGAGCTGGCCGCGACCGTCGACTACCTGTTCGGCTTCGACGCCACGGCCGGGGTCGTGCACGACTGGATGTACGAGAAGCTCGCCGCCGAGTACGTCCTGGACGCCGAGACCCAGGAGTTCCTGCGCCGCTCCAACCCCTGGGCGCTGCACGGCATCGTCGAGCGCCTGCACGAGGCCGCACGGCGCGGGCTGTGGGCGGAGCCGGACCCGGCCACCCTGGAGGCCCTCACCGAGGTCTACCTGGAGGTCGAGGGGGATCTGGAGGAGCGGTCCGAGTGAGGGTGCGGATCCTGGGGATCGGCATGGGCCCCCACCACGTCACCGGCGAGGTCGCCGAGGCCCTGCGGGGCTGCGACTACGCCGTCGCCGTCCGCAAGGGGGACGACGACGGCCTGTTCGCCCTGCGGCAGGAGGTCTGCGACGCCTTCGGGCTGCCGCTGGTGGCGGTGCCCGACCCCGAGCGCGACCGCGACGACCCCGCCGACTACCCGGCGGCGGTCGCCGACTGGCACGAGGCCCGCGTGGCCGCCTTCGAGCGGGTGCTCGGCGAGCTCGGCGGCACCGCGGCCTTCCTGGTCTGGGGGGACCCCTCCCTGTACGACTCCACCCTGCGCATCGTCGCGCGGATCGCCGAGCGCGGGAACGTCGGCGTGGACTACGACGTGCTGCCCGGGATCAGCGCGCCCCAGGTCCTGGCCGCCCGGCACCGGATCGTGCTGCACGAGGTCGGCCGTCCGGTGCACGTGACCCCGGCGCGGCGGCTGGGCGAGGCCGTCGAGGCGGGGCAGGACAACATCGTCGTCATGCTCGGCGGTCGGCACGGGTTCGAGGGCCTGGAGGACTGGTCCCTCTGGTGGGGGGCCAACCTGGGCGCCGACTCCGAGGAACTGGTCGCCGGACGCGTGGGCGAGGTACTGCCCGAGATCGGGGCGGCGCGGCGGCGGGCCAGGGAGAAGGCGGGCTGGGTGATGGACACCGCGCTGCTGAGGAGGCCGGAGTGACAGGACTCCTGGTCGCCGGAACCACCTCCGACGCGGGCAAGAGCGTGGTCACCACCGCCCTGTGCCGGGCCTTCGCCCGCCGGGGCGTGCGGGTGGCGCCGTACAAGGCGCAGAACATGTCCAACAACTCGATGGTCTGCCACGGCCCGGACGGGCGCCCGGCGGAGATCGGCCGCGCCCAGTGGGTGCAGGCGCTGGCCGCCCGCGCCCTCCCCGAACCCGCGATGAACCCGGTGCTGCTCAAACCGGGCAGCGACCGGCGCAGCCACGCCGTCCTGCTCGGCCACCCCGCCGGGGAGGTGTCCTCCTCCGACTGGGAGGCGGGGCGGCGCCACCTGGCCGAGGCCGCGCACGCCGCCTTCGACGACCTGTCCGCACGCTACGACGTCGTCGTCGCCGAGGGCGCGGGCAGCCCCGCCGAGATCAACCTGCGCGCGGGCGACTACGTGAACATGGGCCTGGCCCGCCACGCGGGGATGCCCGTGGTCGTGGTCGGCGACATCGACCGGGGCGGGGTGTTCGCCGCGATGTACGGGACGGTGGCGCTGCTGGAGCCCGAGGACCAGGCCCTGATCGCCGGTTTCGCGGTCAACAAGTTCCGTGGCGACCACGCCCTGCTCCGGCCGGGGCTGGACGACCTCGAACGGATCACCGGCCGCCGGGTGTTCGGGACCCTGCCGTGGGACCCGGGGCTGTGGCTGGACTCCGAGGACGCCCTCGACCTGGAGGGACGGCGGGCCGACGGGGAGGCGGCGCTGCGGGTGGCGGTGGTGCGCCTGCCCCGGATCAGCAACTTCACCGACGTGGACGCGCTCGGCCTGGAACCCGGGCTCGACGTGGTCTTCGCCTCCGGTCCGCGCGACATCGCCGACGCCGACCTCGTGGTGCTGCCGGGCACCCGTTCCACCCTCGCCGACCTGGCCTGGCTGCGCTCGCGCGGACTGGACACGGCGATCACCGGACACGTCCGCCGCGGACGCCCGCTGCTCGGCGTCTGCGGCGGCTTCCAGATGCTCGGGCACACCGTCACCGACCCCGAAGGGGTCGAGGCCGCCCCCGGGGCATCCGCCGAGGGGCTCGGCCTCCTCGACGTGCGCACCGAGTTCACCGCCGACAAGGTCCTCCGCCTGCCGGAGGGGGAGGCCCTGGGCGCGCCCGCGAGCGGTTACGAGATCCACCACGGCCGGATCACGGTGGGCGGGGGCGCGGAGGAGTTCCTGGGCGGGGCGCGTTCGGGCAACGTCTTCGGGACCATGTGGCACGGCAGCCTGGAGGGCGACGCCTTCCGGGCGGCCTTCCTCGCCCGGACACTGGGGTACGGGCCGTCCGGGACGGACTTCCCCGCCGCGCGCGAGCGGCGCATGGACCTGCTCGCGGACCTCGCGGAGCGGTACCTGGACGTCGACGCGCTGCTGGAGCTGGCCCGCGAGGGTGCGCCCGCCGGGCTCGCCCTGCTCGGTCGGGAAGGCGTGCGATGAGACTCCTGTTGCTGGGCGGCACCTCCGAGGCCCGTGAGCTGGCCGCGCTACTGGTCGGGGCGGGCGTGGACGTGACCACGTCGCTGGCCGGACGGGTGGCCCGGCCGCGCCTGCCGGTGGGGAAGGTGCGGATCGGCGGGTTCGGCGGAGTGCCCGGACTGCGCGCCGCCCTGGCCGACTACGACGCGGTCGTGGACGCCACCCACCCCTTCGCACTCGGCATGACCGCCAACGCGGCCGCCGCCTGCACGGACCTGCCGCTGCTGCGGTTGGAGCGGCCGGGGTGGGAGCCCGACCCGGCCTGGCACCACGCCGACACCCACGAGGAGGCGGCTGAGCTGGCGGCCGGGCTCGGCGAGCGGCCGTTCGTGACGGTCGGCCGCCAGGAGCTGGCCCGCCTCGTGCCCGCCCTGAGCGGGCGCGCGGTCCTGGCCCGGGTGGTGGACGTGCCCGGACTCGAACTCCCCTCCGCCTGGCGGCTGGTGACCAGCCGGGGGCCGTACCGCCTCGACGGTGAGCTGGAGCTGATGGCCGGGCACCGGGCGGACGTGCTCGTCACGAAGGACTCCGGGGGAACCTACACCTGGCCGAAGATGGAAGCCGCCGCCCGGCTCGGCGCCCCGGTCGTGGTGGTGCGGCGCCCGCCCGGCCCCCGGGGCGTGCCCACCGTCCACGACGTGGCGGACGCCTTCGACTGGGTGACCGGCCTGGGCGGGTCCCCGCGGGAAGCCCCCCGGGAAAACCCCTGAGGGCGATGCGTGCCCGGGCGTCGGCCGGACAACCCCCTCTCCCCCGGCCCGGCGCTCCCGGCACCCGTCGGGACCGCCGGGAGTGCCCGCCGACGACCCGGCCACCGCCTTCATCCCGGTGAGCGCTCCGGAACGCGCCGGACGCCGCGGGGGCGACGAAGGGTCCTGTGGATGACCCACTCGGCCACCACCATGTTGATCGCCCACCCCGCTCCCATGAGCAGACCCCTGCTGAGCTCGTCGTACTCACCGACCAGGAGTGTCCAGGGCACGTGGGTCAGCACCTGCGTCCCGGCCCCCTGTCCGATCGCGTAGGCGCGGATCATCCAGGCGCCGTGCCGGGCGAACTCCCGGCGCCGCGCCGCCACGAAGCCCAGGACCAGGGCTGCGGCCATGGCCGTCCCGAGCACCAGCCGCTGCACAGTGAGGAAGCCCGTGTCGATCGCCGGAACCGCGTAGAACAGCGTCATCCACACTCCCGACAGCGCGGCGATCAGCCCCAGGGGGACGAGTATCCGGCCGGAGGCCCTGTGCCAGCGGGGACGTCGGCGGCGCAGTGTCGAGGAGAACTGGAAGGCGCCCAACAGGCAGTAGGGGCTCGCGGTGAGGATGTGCAGCACGACGGGCAGGGGCGAGGCGGCGAAACGGGCGTTGTCGGCGGTGACCGGCGCGCCGGTGGCCAGCTCGCCGAGGCGGAAGGCCCCGGCGATGAGGGGGACGACGCTCAGCACGATCAGGAGGGCGATCACGGTCCACTCGGCCCGGGCCGGGGGTTTCACGGTGGTGGTCATGCCCCGATCGTGGCCGTCGGGAGGGGGCCCGCACATCGGAGGAGGGGCCCGGTTCCGCTCGGCCGAAAGTACGGGTGCCGCACCGTACTACCGGCCCCGGCGCCCCCGCACGCGGCCGGTCTCGTAGGCCCACATGGCGATCTCGACGCGGTTACGGGCCCCGAGCTTGGCCATCAGGCTCGTGATGTGGGTCTTCACCGTGCTCAGCGCGATGTGGAACTCCTCGCCGATCTCGGTGTTGGTACGACCGTGCGCCACGGCGGCGAGGACCTGCTCCTCCCGGCCGGTCAGGGGCTGCAGGGGCTGGGCCGGGGGCCCGGTCGGCCCGGAACCGGCGAACGCGTCGAGCAGCCGGGCGGTCACGCTCGGGGCGATGAGCGCCTCACCCGCCGCGGCGGCGTGCACGGCCCGGGTGAGCAGGTCGGTACCGGCGTCCTTGAGCAGGAACCCCCGGGCACCCGCCCTGAGGGCGGCGTAGACGTACTCGTCGAGATCGAAGACGGTGATGACGACCACGGCGAGGGGATCCTCGACCTCCGGTCCGGCGAGGGCGCGGGTCGCCTCCACACCGTCGAGGACGGGCATCCGGATGTCGAACAGGCACACGTCCGGGCGCAGCCGTCGCCCCAGTTCCACGGCCTCGCGCCCGTCGGCGGCCCGGCCGACCACCTCGATGCCGGGTTGGGCGTCCAGGATCATGGACAGGCCGGTACGCACGATCTCCTGGTCGTCGGCCACGACCACCCGGATACTCACGCGGGCGCCCCCGAACGGGGCAGCACGGCGGTCACGGTCCAGCCCCCGTCAGGGTTCGGGGCCGCTTCGCAGGTGCCTCCGAGCAGTTCGGCGCGCTCCGCCATGCCGATGATCCCGTACCCCGGCGGAGCGGCCGGTCGCAGGCGGCCGGTGTCACCGTCGTCGCTCACACTCAGGCGCACCGAGGCGTCGTCGGCGTCGACGCGGACCCTGACGAGGCCGGCGTCGCGGGCGTGGCGCCGGGCGTTGGTGACCGACTCCCGGGCCAGGCGGTGGAGAGCGGCCGTGACCGCCGGTGCGAGGTCGTGGAGAGCGCCGCTGATCTCCACCTCCACGGCCGGGCCGGGTCCGGCCCGGCAGGCGAGTTCCTCCAGGTCACCGAGGTGAGGGCTGGGCGCCCGTTCGGCGGGTTCGCCCCGGCGCAGGGCGCGGACCATGGTGCGCATCTCGCCCAGGGCGCGCGAGGCCTCGGACTCGATCACCGCGAGGGCCTCGACGGCGGCCTCCGGCCTGGTCCGGGCGACCGCCTGCCCGGCCTGGGCGCGGATCGCCATGGCCGAGACGTGGTGGGCGATGGTGTCGTGCAGTTCACGGGCGATGTCTTCGCGTTCGAGCAGTCGGGCGCGGTCGATCTCGCGCGCCCTGGCCCTGCCCCGGTACCGCAGCGCCGCGCCGAGGGCGCCGGTGGCGAACAGGACGGCGGCACCGCCCAGGAGGTCCGCCGCCTGCGCCGCGTCGAGGAACAGGTCGACGGAGGAGGACAGGAGGACGATCGCGGCCCCCGCCGCGACCTCCCTGCCGGACCCCCACCGCACCAGAGCGTAGGGCAGCGCCAGGAAGTACACCGTCGCGTACATCTGCCCGGCCCCTCCACCGGTCGCCAGGGTGAGCACGATCGCGCTGCCGAAGACCGCCGCGACCACGAGCAGCGGGCGGGTCCGCCGCCACAGCAGGGCGGGGGCCAGGCCGGCGACCACCGCGACGGTCGGGACCGGCCAGGGCAGGTCCGGCCGCAGGGCGCCTTCGGTCAGCGCCGCCAGTGCGCACACCACGACGAGGGCCCCGTCCCACCACGTGGGCCCCCGAGCGCCGGGAGGGCGGGGTTCGTTCCACAGGGAACGGAGTAAGCCGTGCACAGCTACAGGCTAGCCGGACCGCTCCTCCGGCGGATCGGCCGAAAGTCGGAGGAGAGGTCGCCCGGGTGGACGTTCCGCTACACCCGCGCCAGGGCGGCGAGCAGCTTCCGTGTGGTCTCGGGCGGGCGCACGGCCACGCGCACCCAGTCGGCGTCCAGACCCGGGAAGGTGTCGGCCCGGCGTACGGCGATGCCCTGTTCGCGCAGCCGCGCGTGGACCCCCTCGCCCGCCTTCACCAGTACGAAAGGCGCCCGGGAGGGCACGAACCCGATCCCTGCTCCGCGCAGCCCCGCCTCCAGGACGGCGCGCCAGTCACCGAACTCCTCCGCGCGGCGCTCCGCCTCCGCGCCCGCCTCCTCGCTCGTGCAGGCGACGGTGGCGGCGACGGCGGGCGCGGACACCGACCAGGGCGTCTGCACCCGGGCCAGACCGCGCACGACGGCCTCGTCGCCGACCGCGTACCCGGCGCGGATACCCGGGACCGACCAGTGCTTGGTGAGACTGCGCAGCACCACCAGGCCCCCGATCCGCTCACCGGCCAAGGACTCCGGTTCCCCGGGAAGGGCGTCCATGAACGCCTCGTCCACCACGACCAGCCGGCCGGGCCGGCACAGCCCGCGCAGTGCCTCGGCCGGGTGCAGGACACCGGTGGGGTTGGTGGGGTTGCCGATCACCACCAGGTCCGCGTCCTCGGGGACGGCGGCGGGATCGAGGGTGAAACCCCGGCTCTCCGGGCACAGCACGGCGGTGACGGTGTGCCCGGCCTGCTCCAGGGCGGCGTGCGGCTCGGTGAACTGGGGGTGCACGACGACGGGCCGACGCCACGGCCGCAAGCGGGCGACCAGGGTGAACGCCTCTGCCGCGCCCGCCGTCGGCAGGACCTCGGCGGGCCGCCGCGCGTGCCGGCGCGCGACGGCCTCGCGCGCGGGCGCGGGGTCGGGGTAGACGTCCGCGTGGTCCAGGCTCTCGCGCAGGGCCCGGTCGAGCCAGGCGGGCCGTTCCCCCGGATAGACGTTGACCGCGAAGTCGAGCATGCCGCCGCGCGCCTCCACGTCGCCGTGGTGGCGCAGCGGGTCGGCCACCGGTCCGGCGCCGGGGACGGCCGCCGTCCGGGCGGCGGGGGAGGGCACGGCGGGTGCCGGAACCGGAGCCGGTGCTCTGTGCACGGCCTCGGCGAACCTCGCGGCGAGCTGCGGGTGCCCGGCCCAGTGCACGTGCAGGTAGGAGGCGTGCAGGGTCGGGGAGGCGAAGCCCTCCGGCGCGCCGTCGACCACCCAGGCCGGGTGGTCCCCGTGCCCGGGTGTGAGCGCCGTGCGGTGGAACTCGTGGCCGGTGACCCGCTCCCCGGCCCGGGTCAGCAGCGTGTCCCCCGGCGAGACCGCCTCGGGGTAGCGCAGGGTGAGCCGCTCCGTCATGCGGGCGACGGCCGGGACGGCACCCGCCATGGCGTGGCCGTCGAGCGCGCCGGCGAGGTAGAGCAGGCCGGCGCACTCGGCGACCGTCGGGACCCCGCCGCGGACCGCCTCGCGCAGCTCGGCCAGCAGGCCCCGGTTCGCGGCGAGCCCGCCCGCGTACACCTCCGGGAAGCCGCCGCCCAGGTAGAGGCCCCGGGTACCGGCCGGCAGGCCGGCGTCCTCCAGGGGGTCGAACGCGACGACCTCGCACCCGGCGGCGGTGAGCAGCTCCTCGGTCTCGGTGTAGCGGAAGGTGAAGGTCCGGCCCCCGGCCACGGCGACCACCGGACGCGGGCCCGCGCCCGGGGCCGCCACCTCCGCGGCCGGGTCCCACGGGCGGGCGTCCAGCGCGGGCGCGGAGCGGGCCGCATCCAGCAGCGCGTCCAGGTCGACATGGCCCGCGATGTGCTCGCCGAGCCGCTCGACCACCCGCGCCGAGTCCTCCCGCTCCGAAGCCGGGACGAGCCCGAGGTGGCGGGACGGACTGGCGATCCGCTCGTCGCGGGGGACCACGCCGAGGACCGGCAGGCCGACCGAGCGGGTGATCTCGGCGACGTTGCGCGCAGAACCGGCCTTGTTGAGGAGCACGCCGACGACCTCGACCGCCGGGTCGTAGGCGGCCATGCCCGCCACCAGAGCACCCACCGACCGGGACATGCGGGACACGTCCACGACCAGGACAACGGGCGTGCGGGTCAGGGCCGCGACGTGCGCGGAGGAGGCGAAGCCGTCGGTGCCGATCCGCCCGTCGTGCAGCCCCATCACCCCTTCGACGACGGCCGCGTCCGCGCCCCGGGCCCCGTGCAGGAGCAGCGGCGCCACCCGCTCCTCCCCGACCAGGTGGGGGTCGAGGTTGCGGCCGGGGCGGCCGGTGGCCAGGGCGTGGTACCCGGGGTCGATGTAGTCCGGGCCGACCTTGTGGCCGCTGACGGCGAGCCCGGCGTCGCGGAGCGCGGCCATCAGCCCGGCGGCGACCGTGGTCTTGCCCTGCCCGGTCATGGGAGCGGCGACCATCAGCCTCGGCAGGGCCGCCGGCCGTGCCGGGGGCGCCGAACGGGACGGCCCCGTCGGCCCCGGGGCCGACGGGGTTCTCACCACTCGATCCCCCGCTGGCCCTTGCGGCCCGCGTCCATCGGGTGCTTGACCTTGGTCATCTCGGTGACCAGGTCCGCCGCCTCCAGGAGCTCGGGGGCGGCGCGGCGGCCCGTGACGATCACGTGCTGGCGGCCCGGACGGTCGCGCAGGGCGGTCACGACGTCCTCGACGTCGACCCAGCCCCAGTGGATCGGGTAGGTGAACTCGTCGAGGATGAGCAGGTCGTGCGTCTGCTCGGCGAGCCTGCGCTTGATCTCCGCCCATCCCTCGGCCGCGTCCGCCGCGTGGTCCTCGTCGCTGCCCCGGCGGCGGCTCCAGGACCAGCCCGAGCCCATCTTGTGCCACTCCACGGGGCCGCCCTCGCCGGTCTCCTCGTGCAGCCTCCCCAGGCGTTCGAGCACGGTCTGCTCGCCGATGCGCCACTTCGCCGACTTCACGAACTGGAACACCCCGATCCGCCAGCCCTGGTTCCAGCCGCGCAGCGCGAGCCCGAACGCGGCGGTCGACTTGCCCTTGCCGTCCCCGGTGTGGACGGCGAGCACGGGCTGGTTGCGGCGCTGCCGGGTGGTGAGCCCGTCGTCGGGGACGACGGACGGTCTGCCCTGGGGCATCAGGCGGCCCTCTCTCTCACGGCGTTTCCCAAGGTGTCGGCGCTGACCTCGTCGACGGGCAGGTGTTCGGCGCCCATGCGGGCGGCGAGGGCGGCGGCCAGGCCCAGGCGCAGCGGGCCGGACTCGCCGTCCACGACGACGGTGGCCACGCCCAGGCCGGCGACGTGGTCGGCGGCCTGCAGCGACCGGCCGACCGCACCCCGTCCGCCGGTGGCCCGGCCGTCGGTCACCAGGACGAGCAGGGGGCGCTGCCTCGGGTCGCGCAGGCGCTCGCGCCGCAGGACCCGGGCGGCCTCCAGCAGGCCCTCGGCGAGCGGGGTGCGCCCCCCGGCGGGCAGTGCGTCCAGGCGGGCGGCGGCGGTGTCCACCGAACGGGTCGGGGGCAGCACCAGGTCGGCCGCCGTCCCCCGGAAGGTCACGAGCCCGACCTTGTCGCGGCGCCGGTAGGCGTCCAACAGCAGGGACAGGATTGCGGTCTTGACCTCGCCCATGCGCTTGCGCGCCGCCATGGAGCCGGAGGCGTCGACGCAGAACAGCACCAGGTTGCTCTCCTGGCCCTCGCGCACCGCGACGCGCAGGTCGCCGGGGAGCAGGCCGATCCGGCCGCCGCCGTGCGGGCGGGAGGCCGCCGCCCTGACGGTCTCGACCAGGTGGAGCGGGCCGCCGGAACCCCCGCCGGGCGGTGCGGCCCCGATCCGGCGGCCCCGGGAGCCGAGGGCGCGGCTGCGCCGGCCGTCGGCGCCGGTCCCCGTGCCCCGCGCGGTGAACGTCCGGGGGCGGTAGGGGGCGCCCGCCCCGACCGTGGTGCCGGCCGTGGGCTCGGGCCCGGCCCCGTCCCGCTCGGCGTCCCCGCGGTCCCGGGGGGCTTCCGCCTCCCGGGCGTTCTCCGGCCCACGGGGCGGGACGGAGGACCGGTCCGGTTCGCAGGCGCCGGCCTCCGGGGGCCGGGAGGGGGCCCCGTCCGCGTCCTCGGGGGCGTCGTCCCCGCCGTCCCCGCCGTCATCGGCGGGGGAAGCGGGGTCGTCGGAGCCGGTGGGGCCTTCGGAGCCGCCCGGCGGCTCGGGGCCGTCCGGCGGCGGCTCCTCGTCCCCCAGGACGCGGTCGAGGAGCTCCTCGTCGAGGCCCGGCGCGTCGAAGGGGTTGCGCCGGCGCCGGTGCGGCAGGGCCAGCAGGGCCGCGCGGCGGATGTCGGCCAGGGAGACAGAGGTCCGGCCCTCCCAGGCGGCGTGCGCCAGGGCCGTGCGCGCGGTCACGATGTCGGCGCGCAGGCCGTCGACCTCGAACGCCGCGCACACCTGCGCGATCTTCAGCAGCGCGGCGTCGGACAGCCGGGCGCGCCGGGCCGTCTCCCGGGCCGCCGCGATGCGCTCGGCGAGGGCCTTCTCGGCCCGGTCGTAGCGTTCGGAGAAGGCGGCGGCGTCGGCGTCGTAGGCCATGCGCCTGCGGACCACCTCCACGCGTGCGGCGGGGTCGGAGGGTGCGGCGACCTCGACGGTCAGCCCGAACCGGTCCAGGAGCTGCGGGCGCAGCTCGCCCTCCTCGGGGTTCATCGTCCCGATGAGCAGGAAGCGCGCGGCGTGCTCCACGGAGAACCCGTCGCGCTCCACGGTCACCCGGCCGGTCGCGGCGGCGTCCAGGAGGAGGTCGACCAGGTGGTCGTGGAGCAGGTTGACCTCGTCCACGTAGAGGAGGCCGCGGTGGCCGCGCGCCAGCAGCCCGGGTTCGTAGGCGACCCGGCCGTGCGTGAGCGCCTGTTCCAGGTGCAGCGAGCCCAGGACGCGGTCCTCGGTGGCGCCCACCGGCAGTTCGACCAGGCGCACCGGGCGGCGCTCCACGGCCGTGCCGGGAGGGAAGGGACCATCCGGCGACTCCTGCGCGGGGTCGGCGGGGTCGACGGAGAAGCGGTCGCCCCGGTAGACCTCGACCGGGGGCAGGAGGGGGGCCAGGGCCCGCACCGCGGTGGACTTGGCGGTGCCCTTCTGGCCGCGGACCAGGACGCCGCCGATCTCGGGGGAGACGCTGGCCAGGACGAGGGCCAGGCCCAGGTCGTCGAGCGGTTCGGCGTCGCAGCCGACGATCGCCGAGAAGGGATAGTGGGACGTCCGCAATGGCATGTGAGGCTCCCGCTCGTTTCGCCATCGGTCATGGGCGGGTGCGGGGCCGGTCTTCGGACTCACCGAGTCCTCCTGTACGGAGGCTCGGCTCACCGCAGCGGGCCTGTGCCGGATTCTCACCGGGCTTCCCAGATTCTCCCCGGACGCCGTCCCCACCGTTTCCGATGGCTGGGCAGCCGGGGCACCTCGCACCTTCGGCCGCCACGATAGCGTCCTGCCCATGAAGGTCGAGATGTCCCCTCCCCGAATCACCGTCGTCGGCATCGGCGCCGACGGCTGGCCGGGCGTGCCCGAGAGGCTGCGCGGGCTGGTCCTGGCGGCCGACACGGTGCTGGGCGGGCCCAGGCACCTCGCCATGCTGCCGCGGGCGCCGGGCCAGCGGCGCCGGGCCTGGCCCTCCCCGCTGCGCGAGGGCCTGCCGGACCTGCTCGCCTCCCTGGAGGGCCGCGCCGTCGTCGCACTGGCCTCCGGCGACCCCCTGGTCTCGGGCATCGGCAGCACGCTGATCGACCTGCTCGGAGCGGACGCGGTGCGCGTGGAACCGGCCGTCTCCTCGGTCGCCCTGGCCCGCGCCCGGATGGGGTGGCCGGCGGAGGGGAGCACGGTGCTGTCCCTGGTGGGGCGAGACCCGCACCTGCTGATGCGCGACCTGGCCCCGGGACGCCGCGTCCTGGTGCTCTCCTCGGACGCCGCCACCCCCGGGACGGTCGCCGCCCTGCTGGTCGGAGCGGGCTACGGCGGCAGCCGGATGACCGTCCTCGGCGACCTGGGGGCGGCCGGGGAGTCGCGGTCGGCGAGCAAGGCCCGCGACTGGCTCGGCTCCCCTCCGGAGGAGGTGCCCCGGCTGCACGTACTGGCGCTGGAGCTCTCCGGGCCGACGGGCCTCGGACTGGTCGCCGGGCTGCCCGACGACGCGTTCGAGCACGACGGCCAGCTCACCAAGCGGGACCTGCGCGCCTCGGCGCTGGCCCGGCTGGCGCCCTCCCCGGGGCAGCACCTGTGGGACGTGGGCGCGGGCGCGGGCTCGGTCGGCATCGAGTGGATGCGCGCCCACCCCTCGTGCACGGCCACGGCGGTGGAGGCCGACGCCGGGCGCGCCGAGCGGATCGGCCGCAACGCCGACAGGCTCGGCGTCCCGGGCCTGCGCGTGGTCGCCGGCCGTGCGCCGGACGCGCTGGAGGGGCTGGCCCCGCCCGACGCGGTGTTCGTCGGCGGCGGCGCGACCCGGCCCGGCGTGCTCGACGCCTGCCTGGAGGCGCTGATACCGGGCGGCCGACTCGTGGTGCACGGGGTGACACTGGAGACCGAGCGGCTGCTCGCGGACGCCTACCGGCGCCACGGCGGGGAGCTGACCCGCACCGCCGTGGAGACCGCCGCGCCCATCGGCGCGTTCACCGGATGGTCCCCCGCCCGCACCGTCACCCAGTGGAGCCTGGCCACGTCACCCGGAAGCGCCTGACGAGGGGGCGGCGCCCCTGGGCCGCGCGGGGTCGTACAGGTAGGACTCACCGCCCCCCTCGGGGTCGAGCGCCCACCCGACCAGGATCACCGCCGCCTGCCGGAGCCCCGCCTCCTCCACCAGGCCGGCGACGGTGGAGACCGTCCCGCGCAGCACCGCCTCCTCCGGCTGGCTGGCCCGGTACACGACCACCGCGGGACAGTCCGCGCCGTAGGCGGGGACGATCTCGGCCATGAGCTCCCGCACCCGCCGGATCGCCAGGTGCAGCACCAGCGTGGCCCGCGTCGCCGCGAACGCGCCCAGCGCCTCGGTCTCCGGCATCGCCGTCGACCGGGCGCCGGTCCGGGTCAGCACCACCGACTGGGCCACCAGCGGCACGGTCAGCTCTCGGCCCACCAGCGCCGAGGCGGCCGCGTAGGCGGGCACCCCCGGCGTGACGTCCCACGGGACCCCGTGCGCGTCGAGCCTCCGGGTCTGCTCGGCCAGCGCCGAGTACAGCGAGGGGTCCCCGGAGGTCAGCCGTACGACGTCCCGGTCCGCGGCGTGCGCGGCGACCAGGCGTTCGGTGATGCGGTCCAGGTCCAGACCCTGGGTGTCGACCAGTTCCGCGCCGGGGGCGCAGTGGGAGAGGACCCCGGGGTCCAGGTACGTGCCGGGGTAGAGGACGACGTCGGCCGCGTTGAGCATGCGCGTGGCGCGGACGGTGAGCAGGTCGGCGGCTCCGGGCCCCGCCCCCACGAAGTGCACGGTCACGGCTGCACCCACCTCGGCGTCCAGACCCGGCCCGCCCCGGAGACGCGGGTGCCGGAGGCGCCGACGATGAGCAGGCAGCGCATGTCGACTCCGGCGGGGTCGAGCTCCCCGAGCGTGGTCACCGCCAGGGACTCGCCCTCCCTGCCGACGCTCCGTCCGACGACGACCACGGTGTCGGGCTTGCGGTGCTCCAGCAGGACCTCGCGGGCGGCGGCGACCTGCCCGGTCCGCGAGCGCGAGGCCGGGTTGTAGATCGCCAGCGCCAGGTCGGCCTCGGCGACGGCGCGCAGGCGCCGTTCGATCACCTCCCAGGGCTTGAGCCGGTCCGACAGGCTCATCACCGCGAAGTCACCGCCGACGGGGGCGCCCGCCCGGGCGGCGACCGCCTGCACGGCGCTGACGCCCGGCAGCACCCGGACCGGGACGTCCCGGTAGGCGGGGTCCTCGGCCGCCTCGAACACGGCGGTGGCCATGCCGAACACACCGGCGTCCCCGCCCGAGACCACCGCCACGCTCTCACCGTCGCGGGCGAGCCCGAGGGCGAGGCGGGCGCGGTCGATCTCGACGGTGTTGCCGGAGGCGTGCCGGGTCAGGCCGGCCCGCTGCGGGACGCGGTCGACGTAGGGGCCGTAACCCACCACGTGGTCCACCCCGGCCAGCGCCGCGGAGGCCTCGGGGGTGAGCCAGCGGCCGGGACCGGGCCCCAGGCCGACGACCAGCAGCTCGGCGGCAGGGCCGGCGGGCTCCACGGCCGAGGGTTCCGGCAGGGGCCGGTCGCGCGACCTCCTGCCGTTGCGGCTGTCCCCGGTGACCAGGACCAGGGAGAAGTAGGGCACCGTCGCCGGATCGACCTCGGCCACGGGCAGCCGCCGCTCCCCGTCCATGGAGGCGCGCTCCACGTACACGGCGTGCTCCAGCCGCCCCGCGGACTCCAGCGCCCGGCGCACGGCGGGGAAGGTCCGGCCCAGCTTCATGACCACCGCGGCGTCGGTGTCGGCCAGCCGGCGGGCCAGCTCCGGCTCGGGGAGGGTTCCGGGCAGCACGGTGAGCACGTCGGTCTGCCGGGCCAGGGGGGCCGCCGCCACCGCCGTGGCCGCGGCGAACGCCGGGACCCCGGGCACGATCTCCGTCTCGTACCGCTCGGCCAGCCGGTCGTGCATGTACATGTACGAGCCGTAGAACAGCGGGTCGCCCTCGGAGAGGAGCACGACGTCGCGGCCGGCGTCCAGGTGCGCGGCCAGCCGGGCGGCGGACTCCTCGTAGAAGTCGGCCAGCACCCCCGTGTACCCGCCCGGGTGGTCGGTCGCGCCGGTGGTGACCGGGTAGGTGAGCTGTTCCTCGACCGCCGACCCGGGGATCAGCGACGCGGCGATGCGGCGGGCGTTGGACGCCTTGCCGACCCCGGCGTGGTAGGCGACGACGTCGGCCGCGGCGATGAGCCGTGCGGCCTTGAGGGTGATCAGCTCGGGGTCGCCGGGGCCGACGCCCACCCCGTGGAAACGTCCGGTCACTCCTCCTCCTTGGCGAGTGCGTTGAGAGCGGAACAGGTCATCGCGGAGCCTCCGCGGCGGCCGCGGGCGGTCACGTAGGGGATGTCGGCGCCGAACCGGTCGCCGAACTCCGTCAGCGCCTGCTTGGACTCGGCGGCCCCCACGAAACCGACGGGGCAGCCGACGATCGCGGCCGGGCGCGGCGCCCCGTCGGCCAGCATCTCCAACAGGTGGAAGAGGGCGGTGGGCGCGTTGCCCACGGCGACCACGGCGCCCTCCAGGAACGGTTCCCACAGGGAGACCGCGGCGGCGCTGCGCGTGGTCCCCCACTCGGCGGCGAGGCCGGGGACGCGTTCGTCGCCCAGGAAGCAGAGCACCTCGTTGTCACACGGAAGGCGGCTCGCGGTCACACCGCTGGCCACCATGCGCGCGTCGCACAGGATCGGCGCCCCGGCACGCAGGGCGGAGCGCGCCGCGGACACCAGGCCGGGGTGGACCACCAGGTCCCCGGCGAGGTCGACCTGGCCGGTGCCGTGGATCATCCGCACGGCGAGCCGCTCCGCGTCGGCGGGCAGGTGCCCGAGCTCGGCCTCCTTCCTGATGACGGCGAAGGAGTCCGTGTAGATCGCGGGCCCGTCGTCGATGTAGTCGTAGTGCCGGCCCGGCCGGCGTGGGACGGTCACCGTGCCTCCCCGGGGCTGGAAACGGACTCTCCCGGCACCAGGACGCCGCGCCAGGGTGTGACGACGAGTTCGCCGGACCCGGCGGCGAGCGCCTCCTCGGCGAGGGCCTCGGCGGCCGGACGGTCCAGGCCCTCGTCGGGCACACGCACATGCCGTGCGCCCCCGGGCAGCGGGCCGTACGGCAGCGGCGGGGCGGGAAGCGGGAGCCGCCGGTCCGGTTCCACCGGCCCGGCCAGCGGCGCCGGGAGCTCGGCGACGTGCCACGGCGCCGTGGGCCCCTCCCCGCGACGGTCCAGGAACGCGTCCGCCAGGCGCAGGAGCGCGGCGGGCGCCTCGTCGACCGGCACCAGCGGGCCCCAGCTCTCGCCGATCCTCAGCTGGGCGACGCCCTCGTCCAGGGCGACGAGCCCCAGGTCGCACGGGTGGCCGATCAGGTCGCCGCGCCCGTCGTCCAGGACGAACAGGAAACGGCCGGGCAGGTCGGCGCGGCGCGGGACGGAGCACAGCATCGTGTCCAGGTCCGAGGCGACGGGTCGCAGGTCGGCCCGGCCTCCGCCCGGTCCGGTCCCGGCGGGGCCCGCCGCGCCCGTGCCCGGGGAGACCATCACGTTGCGGACGAGTTCGTGGCTGACGGAGGGCAGCAGGCCGGTCTCCGCCAGGGCCCGGACCACCTCGGGCCCCAACCGCCCCGCGTTTCCCGGCAGCGCGCGCAGTTGCAGGTTCGCGCGGCCGGTGACGTGGACACGGCCGGAGCCGTACCGGTCGGCCACCGCGGCGAGGGCGCGCAGCGAGGAGGCGCCGACACCGCCGCCGATGAGCCGGAGCCTGACCAGCAGGCCGTCCTCGGCGGGCCAGGGTCTCAGCACGCCGGGGCAGCGGTCGCGGCGCGTACGGCGCGTGGAGGGGGGAGAACCGGGCGGGGACATGCGCGTCCTTCGGGTCAGGGGCTCGTTCGCGGAGCCCGCGGATGACTCGGCGGACCGTGGCCGCCGGTGCCAGCAGGTCTTCGGACTCGGATTCGACCGGTGCGGAGCGCCTTCCCGGAGCCGTGCTCCAGTGGCTGTCCCGGGGAGTGCTCCCCGGACGTGCCCGCCCGTCATCCTCACCGCTGCGCGTCAGTCCCGGATTCCCACCGGGTTCCCTGACCCCACCAAGTGGAGTTCGACTGGCCCGACGAGGGTACCCCGACCCCCTCCTGCCTGCTCCGGGGGACGTCGCCTTGCCGTGCCGGCCTCCGGCGGCGGCCCCGGGCGGTCCGGCCGGGGCGGACCGGGCGACCGGCCCCGTCCCCGGGCCCGCAGACCGGATGACCGGACGACATGAAGGGGCCCCGCCCTCCGAGGAG